>JBAZRI010000003.1 GCA_041662965.1 Patescibacteria group bacterium
CGCCTAACATCTTTTACCAAGTCATGATGCGGCATCACGGCCGCCAGCGGAACGCTTTCGGGCCGCGCGCGAAAAACCAAAAAAATATTTTTACTTTTTATGCCCGCGGCCGAAAAATATATCGCGACCGAAGCTAAAGCAATTATAGAGGCAATTACTAAAATTAGCCTGTCTATTTTCATATTATGCTTCTTAAATCAAACAGCTCCGCGGGTAATGGCAAATTTTCGTGCGAGGACTGTTTGAGCCCGCCAGCGGGCGGACGAGTTCCGCAGTAGAAAATTTGCTGTTACTCGCGGAGCTACAACTGTTATATAACTAACATAATTCAAATATTATTTGTCTCCCAGCAGCAACCCGCCCCACTCAACCACCGTAAAACCAATTCTTTCAAAGCCTTGAAGCTGCTGCGGCGCTAAATCAGTGGCCGCCGTATTTTGCCCGGCAAAATCCAAGAAGACGCGCTTAACCGTATCCGGCCACGGCGATATGGCTAGCGGCGCTAAATTATTCATCTCGGCCGTATCCAACCAGGTTAAGCGTATATAAGAAGTATTAGGCATAAGGGGCAGCCAAAAATCCATAAAATCAGCCGACTCTTTTTCATTTAAGCCAAGCGCGGCCAAATCGCTTCGCAGCTCGGCTTCAATATCAGCTTGCTTAACTATTCGCCCTTCCGTAATCCGCGGATAATATCCTCTGCCTTTGCCTTCCCAATATAAATTTTCATAAACCGCGCCGTCAGAATTAATAATTTTTCCGTCAGGATAAGCGGCCACCTTCCAACCGACGCCATAATTCGGTTCGCTGATTCTTACCTCGGCGCCGACTTGCACTTTTATTTCTGTTTTAGTTTCCGGATATAAATAAATCACCGGTTTGCCGCATTCAGCCGCGGGCGAATAAACGCTGTCGTAAAAAATATGGTAATCGCCGAGCAAATCCCGCCAAACCACCACCGGCTTTTTAGCGACGATGGCTTCATAAGACAATAAATCAGGCTCGCTCGCCTCTCGCCCGATTTTATATCCATCATAAACCGCTTTGAATAATTCGCCGGCAGTATCTTTCGGGGCATATAATATACTGCCTGACATTGTCGCGCCGATTGGATATAAACTATTGGCTAAATTAATTTCTGATATAAAGGCGGAAAAACCGGAACAGCCCGGGATAATCGTGGAACTGAATTTTTTTTCTTTAAATTCTTTATTTTCCTCATTAAAATTCGCGATTAAAGAATTATCGGCGGCTAAAAAATCATAAGGCATATCATAATATACGGCGGTAGAATCCGGCAATTTTAATACATATTCTATAGCTGCCAGATTATAATTTTCCGCGGTTAATTTTTTGAAAAAATCTCCGCTCGCGGTTGTTCCGATTTTAATTAATTTATCCCACTGGAGCGGAACTTTACCATACCAATCTTTCTCGCTGAAATTTATGCCGTTGATTAAAATTTTCGCCGGCGCGTTTAAAGAGCTTATATCAGTTTCCCTGTCAATCGGTACGTTGCTTTTAAAATCGTTGCCCTCAAACTCGGAATTTTTATTAATCAGCGAATATTTTCCGTCTGAAGTTTTTTTAAAGCGGATAACTTGTTTGCCTGACGGATTTTGCGGTTGGATGAATTCATTAATGATTTCTCCTCCGCCATTGATATTCGCGACTTTATAATATTCTATCGGCGGCATGCCGGTCGCATCGGCCGCGTAGTCAACTAATTTTAAATCTTCCAGTTTTACCGGTTCGGCCAGCCATTCAATCTCTCCGTCTGGCTTTACTTCTTCAATCGGTCTTGCGGGAGGCACGCCGATTATATTGGTATTTTTAGGCTCGGTTAAATACCCGGGATTTGCCTCAATGCTCACCTGCGGTTTCTGTTTCTCGGCTATGTTTTGCCAGCTTAAAAAGCCTAAAAATACCGCTCCGGCCAATAAAAAAACACTAAGTAAAATAATAACAATTTTGTTTGAAAACATAAATTTATAATTAATAATAAAATTTATTTTTTGTAATTTTACCTTACCATTTATCGGCTAATATTTCAACTTTACTCTAAAATACAAAAAACACCCCTTTCGGGGTGCTTAATATATAAGGAAATGGATTGTCGTGGCTTCGCCAGATCTCGCGTAGCGATGACGAGATCAAGTCCGCAATGACAAATAATATTTATTTTAAAAAATTTTATGGCCGTAGAGCTTTGCTCGCTATAAAATTTTTTAAAATACCTTTAATTTTTGAAAGTATTGAAAACTTTTTTGTAAAAAGTTTTCAAAGATTTTACATCATCTTCTTCCGAATAAACGCCGGAATGCCGAGTTCGTCTTCTTCTTCGGCCTCGGCGCTCTTTTTCTGCGCCGGCTCCGATTGCGCCTGCTTTAAAGGAGAAATCTTGCTTTTCTTTTTAGTCATCTGCTCTTTATTTTCTTTATCCTCTTCCGCGGTAATATAAGGATTAGGCGTATAAATTCTATCCGAAGAAATAACTTCGCTAACGCCGACGCGGCGGCCGTCAAAACCGGTCGCCACCACGGTTATTTTAATTTCATCTTTATATTTTTCATCAATTACGGCGCCGAAAATAATTTTTGCGTCTTCGTCAACCGAAGAAGTAATTACTTTAGCCGCCTCGTTAACTTCATGCATGGATAAATTCGGTCCGCCGACGATCGTGAATAATATGCCGCGCGCGCCTTCTATGGACATCTCTAGAAGCGGCGAACTAATAGCCGCCTTAGCCGCTTCAATGGCTTTATTCTCGCCCGAAGCCTGCCCGATGCCCATTAAGGCCGAGCCGGCGTTAGCCATAACCGCTTTAACGTCCGCGAAATCAACGTTGATTAAACCGGGAACGGTGATTAATTCGGAAATGCCCTGAACGCCCTGGCGCAGTACTTCGTCAACCACCATAAAAGCGTCCAAGAGCGAAGTTTTTTTATCAATCACCTGTAAAAGCTTATCATTAGGAATGGTAATTATGGTATCCACTTTATCGGCCAGCTCGGATAAGCCGCGCTCGGCGATATTTTTTCTTTGCGCGCCTTCAAAAGCAAACGGCTTAGTTACGACCGCTACGGTTAAAGCGCCTAAGTCTCGGGCGATCTCGGCAATAGAAGGCGAAGCTCCCGTACCGGTTCCGCCGCCCAGCCCGCAAGTGACAAAAACCATATCCGCGTCTTTTAGCATGTCGCGAATTTCATTTTGCGCTTCTTCGGCCGAACGCTTGCCCAATTCCGGATTCATGCCCGCGCCTAAGCCGCGAGTTATGGTTTTCCCGATATGTATTTTTTTTGAAGCTTTATTATAATGAAGAGCCTGAACATCGGTATTAACCGCGATAAACTCAACTCCTCTGATGCCGGAATCAATCATGCGGTTAACCGCGCTGCCGCCCGAACCGCCGACGCCGATGACTTTTATTTTAGCAAATGTTTCCACGACTGGTTTTACTTCAGCCATATTAATAAAATTACGAATTATAAATTACGAATTATGAATTTTATATCCACCGCTTACATATTTTATCCTCCATTATTCATAATTCTCTATTACAATATTAACCTATAATAAAAAATATATCAAGCCCTTGTTTGCCAAACGGTTTTATGGACTTTTTGCAAACTGTATAAAAGATTTATACACTTGACCAGCAGTATTCAGGTTGGGTGAAATTTATAAAATTTTCGTGCTCGCCCCGTTAAATAGGCTTCGCCTCCCGCAGGGATTTAACGGGGCGAGGACTGTTTGAGCTCGAGTAATCTCGAGCGAGTTCCGCAGTAGAAAATTTTATGAATTTAACCCAACCGCCAGCTAAAAATTTACGGTATCAGCGACTTAAACCATTCTTTAACTTGCTCCAGCCCTTTACCGGCCGCGCCGCCGGTCGGCCAGCTTATTCTTGAAGTCTTTTTGCGCTTGGTTAACTGGTTGCCCCAGGCGACGAGTCCTAAGGCGGTCAGATAATTAACATCATTAACTTTATCAATGGCTAAAGAAATATTTTGGTTAGAGCCTAAGCAGGCGGGCAAACGCAATTTATTTTTCGCCACCTCCACCAAATCATTTAATTTAGCGCCGCCGCCAATTAAGAAAACTCCGGCCGGCAACATCCCGCTACGGTCTATCTTTTTTAATTCATTGTCAATTTTTTCAAAAATTTCTTCAACCCGGGCTTCAATGATTTCCGCCACGTATTTTTTAGAAATCACCATGCTGTCTTCGGAAATATTTTCTTCTTTAGCTAGGTCGCTCGCGTCCACTTCGTCTTTTTTCGTAAATTTATCGCTCTTAGCCGAGCCGTATTCAAGCTTAATTCTTTCGGCTAAATTAATCGGGCACCTTAAGCCGATAGCCACGTCGGCGGTTATATGCTCGGAGCCGATGGGAATAACCGCGGCGTGGAGCAGTTCGCCTTCTTCAAAAACCGCTAAACTCGTGGTAGACGAGCCGATATTGATTAAAGCCGCGCCCAGCTCTTTTTGCTTGGCGCCGATAACGACTTCGGCCGCGGCCAAAGGCGATAAAACCAGATCTTCAATTTCTAAACTGGTGCGGTAAATCGCTTTGGTTAAATTTTTTATCTGGCTGCTTAGCCCCTGAATAATTAAAGTTTCAACTTCCAGCCTGACGCCGGTCATGCCGATCGGATCTTTTATGTCTGCCTGGTTATCCACGGAAAATTTAACCGGTATGACATGAAGGATTTCATAATTCGGCGGCACGGATAAAGCCTGGGCGGCTTCCACCGCCCGGTTAACGTCATCCTCGGTTATTTCATTATCGCTCCGGCCGACCGCGACCACGCCCTGGCTTTTTTCGCATTTTAAATTCGGGCCGTTTATGCCTACCCAGACATTGGTAACCGGCACGCCGATTAATCTTTCGGCTTTTTCCAGGCAGGACGAAATCGCCGAAGTCGCGTCTTCAATGCTGTTAACCGCGCCCCGGTTTATGCCTTGGGCCGACACGGTAACCGCGCCTAAAATTTGCAATTGTTCGCCTGACTCATTGGCCTTTCTTTGGCCGACTACCAGCCTGACTGACGTTGAGCCGATATCCAAGCCGGCAATAATATTTTCTTTCATAATTATGTCAACTTTTATTAAATGCTTTTTAATGACAATGAATACATTATTTATACAGTCTCATTATAACACAAAAATTCTATTTTTAACAATCGCCTAATTGAATTTACAATATAAGTTTCTCTATTGCCGACAATTCTCACAATAAATACAGATTATAATATAAAATCGCTTTGCCTAAAATATAATCTTTGCAAGGATTAAAGAAGTCTATGCCTTGCGAATTATCCCCTTTGGTGATAAAACAGCCGTCTTGTTCGCCAATAACCCGATGAACGATTATCCGGCCCCGGGAAGGATCGTAAAAAGCTATAATCTGATTATTTAAATCTTCGCCTTGAGCTATTGATTTAATAACAACGATATCTCCTTTGGCTATTACCGGCAGCATTGATTCTGATTTAATCAGTAAAATCGGAGCCGGGGCGCCAAAAATTATCGGCAAGGAAAAATAAACGATAAAGACTATTTCTAAAATAATCCCCAAGCCAATCTCCAGCTTAAGCCAGTTAAAATTCTTTAATAATTTGCTGTTCATTTTCAATCTTAACCAATTTATAATTAATGCCATTCTCTTTCAGAAATAACAAAAAATTATCAATAAATGATACATACGAATCCGTATCATAAACTATAACAACTTCTTTGATGGCATAACCGGAGATAATCTTTTGAATATCCCGCGTTTCTTCCTCGCTTTGGCAAAATTTTCCTTTAGAGAGCGGGGTATAATCATAAGGCCCCGGACTTGGGTTTTGCCAATTGCTCGTGCAAAAATTATCAACAATCACCACGCCGTTATTGTTAGAGATGGCATTCATGAATACTTCTTGATTAACTTCGCCTGCTTTAACCGAACTTTTCTCTTTAAATATGGATGGCACGATTATTACGGAATTATTGCCATTAAACGTCTTGCCGACAACTCCGTTTAGAACCTTATAAGTGTTAAAATTCAAACCGTTTAAATCGCCTAAAATCAACTTAAAATCACTTTTACCGTTTTTGGCAAAGTAGGAGAAGCTTAATTTTTGCTCCGTGAATTTAGAACTGATAGCTGAATTAAAATCACTTTGCTTATTTTTCGCGATAACAAACACCAAGGCTAAAACAATCAGCAGGGCGAAAAAAGCCAGATTTAATTTTTTATTCTTTCTTTCCATTATATTCGTTCAACTCCTTGATATAATTATTGACTTCCTTTACATAGCTGTCGGTGCTGTCAACTTCCGGATAGAGATAAGTTCGGAGGCCGTGGTAAAAGCCTTGGGACAGGAAGAAATAATCAACAACTTGATCTTTGTCCAGTTTCAGCTCATCGGACTTAAAAGTCAGATTGATTGAACCTCCTCTGATAATATGGGCATAATTATAGTCTTGTTTCAGAAGTTTAGAGGTTACGTCCCCGTCTCTTGAGTTAAGCGCTTTGGTCAGTTGCAGTTCCTCGGTCTTAAATGGCTCGTCTTCAGAAGTTGTTAGGTTTATTTTGTCCAGGCTATGGATGGCTGTCCAGCCAAGCTTTAAAGTAATAATGCCGTTTTTGTCTATAAAACTGCTAAGATCCACCTTACTAAACTCATTGCTTTTTATGGCTCTGGGATGAAAATCCTGGCCGGCTTTAGCCCATTGTCCTGTTTTGTCCAGATAACTTGTTAACATTATTGAAGCCGGATAACCTTCCTCAAGCGGGCTGGTAATTAATTTAGGCACAAAATTACTCTCCCAGGAGGTTATGGATAGGAAAGGCTTTAAAGCCAAATCATCCACTTTAAACTTTAAGACAATATAGTCGCCCGGATTTTTTCTTATTCTTTTATCATCCGCTTGGCTGATAGCTTCCAGACATGATTGGCCTTTTTCATCCAGACAGCTAAATGGCTTAATCTCGCCTAGCTTAGAAACGTAAATATCATAATTATCCGAATAGGCCAAAGAATCTTTATCATGGACTACTCTGAAAAGCTGAACTCTGTCAAAATTACTCTCTTCCGGCTCTAGTTCCTTAATTTGCAGACTAATTAGATTGTCTTCAATCTTGGGCTGTAACTTAAGCCTATATATATCCTGGGGCAAAAATGAACGGCCTAATTCATTGTTTTTATACGCCTTCTCAACTTCTTTAATCGTCATGCCATCTTTTTGGAAATAAGTGCCCATTATGTCATTTTCAATCAGATACTTATCATTTTTGGTTAGAGTGAAGAGGTAGGGGGTGCTCATAGGTGGAGGACATGCCACATTCGGTGTAACGCAATATGTTGTCTCTGTCTGCCGCCATCCGCTAGGAGTACACATTCTATAATACCCCGTTTGAGCGCAGGTATCGCAAGCAACTGAACCAGTAGACTGAGTAAGCAAGTTTGTCGCCCAGCAAGTTCCTCCGCAAGCAGGGCAAGAAATAGAGCCTCCCGCCGTTGCCTGCGTTGTTCCATCGGGAAATTTTATGCCTCCGCTTGTTGATTCAATTGTGCCATTCACGGTAAGTTTTTGTCCCGGATTCGCCGTGCCGATGCCGACATTGCCGCTTAAATTTACTCTGAATAATTGTTCTAACGGACCGCTTATCCCATTGCCTCGGCCGACCACAAAAAGAGCGTTATTTAAATAAGCTCCGCTGGCAGTTGAATTAGAGCCATCAGTAGACACGGAAAGCACGGGAGTTGTGCCTACATAATACGAACCGCCATTAGTTCCGGCTGAACTAAAAATTCCAGCTCCAGATCCATCGTAAATTGTGAGTTTTCTAGTTGGCGCCACCGTGCCGATGCCGACATTCCCCTCATTAGTTAAAGTTAAAATATTTTTCTCGCCTGCCGGAGTATTATTCCAAAATCTTAAATCCTCGGTAGTTCTATCTTGATAAACGCCCCAATGCTTATTTGCTCCGGCTACGCTCTGAATATCAATTTCCGCGTTATCGCCGCTGGCGCCGTAAACATGGAGTAACTTATTGGGAGAAGCCGTGCCGATACCAACCTTGCCTTTTACGCTTCCCGGCCAATCAAATATAATATTACCGCCGCTGTCATTTGATCTGTTGAAAATAGTCATTAGCCTTGTCGCGGCAGTGAAGGAAAGGCCCATTTCATATTGCGAACCGTCTTGATATCTGCTGGCTATTTTATAATCACCCCAGGTTGTTCTGATATTCCCGGCCACTTCTAATTTATCCTCGGGCGCCAGCGTGCCGATGCCGACGCTGCCAGCGAAATAAGACTTGGCGGGATTATTAGAATAAAGCGACCACGTGTTGGCGTTGTAGGCTGTTCCGTCAATATAAACTCCATAATTAGAGGCTGCGGCGTTGCCTTGAAAATATCCGCCGATATTCTGCGCCGCTCCGGCGCCGGCCGCTTGGGCAACAATGCCGAAATTAGAACCGGTTGTCGCGTTGACCAAAACATTTATCCCCCTATCATTAGCCGCGGCTGATTGAATATCAAGTTTATAGGCTGGCGATAAGCCAATCCCAACTTTATTGCCTATAATTAAATTTCCAGCAGGATTAAGCCTTGCCTGCTCAACCCCGCCGACATAAAACACATGGCTCACGCCTGCCGGCACTATATAATCAAGCTGTGAACCTGAAATTCCGAATCCAAGGACATTAATAGTATCATCATACATTATCATCTTCGGGTTTGCCCCGGCCGTTGAACTATAGGTTGCCCCTAAATTAATCGCATCAGGAGCCGCGCTGCCTACTGAAGCAAAATTGCCTATTTGTAATTTTTCAGTCGGATCCATCGTGCCGATGCCGACGTTGCCTTGCCCAACAATTAGGCCGGACACTGCCGGCGCGGTATTAGCAATATATAAAGCGCCTTGCATTGTCTGCACTAAATTTGAACCGCTGTTTATAGGCGCGGAACAGCCTGCGGTTCCGGACGTACAGGTTGGCGGATTGGCTAAAGGCGCGGTCCAGTCGGCTAAAAGAGATTGAAAAGAGATAGATAGGCCGAGGGTAAAAATAACGGCGCCAATAAAGAGAAAGGAAATTTTAGAATTTTTTCTAAACATAAATTTTTATTTAAAAAATAAATTATTTTTTAAAAATTTCCCAAAAATACGGAAAAAATATAATCGCGCCGGTAATAATCGCGGCCAAAGAGGCTAATAACACTCCGGCCGCCATAATATCTTTAATCTCTTTGACATAAGTATTAATTCTCGGCTTTAAAACATCGGTAATGCGCTCAACCGCGCTGTTGGCGATTTCCGCGACTAAAACTAAAGAGATCACCAGCGTTAAAATCGCCCATTCAATCCGGCTGATGCAAAAATAAAATCCTAAAATTACAACCGCCAAACTGACAAAAGTCTGGATTTTTAAATTCTGCTCTTCGCGGAAAGTTTTAAATAATCCTTTATAAGCGTAACCGAAGCTTTTAAATAATCTGCTTATTTTTATCATAAATGCTTCTTAATAAACTCCTCTCCTATTTTTATCATCTTCTCCCGCTGTTTTTCCGTTTTGTCATTATAACCCAATAGATGCAACAAGCCATGCGTTAAAATAAAAATCAATTCTTTTTCCGCGCTGTTTTTAAATTGCTTAGCCTGTTTTTTAACCTGATTATAATCAATAATAATTTCTCCGAAATAATCGCCGCCGCCAATAAACGATAAAACATCAGTCGCCTTATTTAAGCCGCGATAAGTCAAATTTAATTTTTTCATTTCCGCGTCGCCGATAAAAGCCAGAGAAATTTCTTTATTTTTAATTTTATTCACCCCGTTAAATTGCTTCACACCCCGCTTTAGCGGGGATTTAACGGGGTAAACTCGGCCAAAAACGCTTATGACTTTCTTTACTAGTTTTAAATTAATTTTATAATTAGTCTGATTATTAATTTCTATTTTCATATCAGCCGCTTAATCTTTTAAATTAAACGACTTAACCATCATTTGAAAAATATTAAAATACTCCAAAATATTTCCGCCGCCCGGATTATAGGTTAAGCTGAATATGTAATTTTGTTTTTTATCAATTAAATATATGTTTAAGCCGTCAGGGCTTTTAATCCCCTGCCAACCTGCCTGTCCGGTAGGCAGGTTAGAGCCGCTTACCCGGTCGGTTTCATTAATGGTTAAAACGCCGAGCTGCTCCATGTACCAAGCGTCAAGCGCCTGCTTATCAACGTTAGGCTGGACGATAACCTGCACGAATTGATTGTCGCCGGTTTTAAACATCAGCGAATCGTCTCCGCCGTTAACGCTGGTTTGCCAAGTCGTAGGATAAAGCAAATCATAAGAGAAAGTCTTATTCTCATAAAGCGAAATATTGGAGTTAGCGGTTAATTTCCCCGCGCCGGCCGGATTATATAAATTTATAAGTTCAGAGCCGTCCGTATAGCCGTCGCCGTCGGTATCAGGCACAATCGCGCTGGCATTTAAAAGAATTTCTTCCATATCGGTTAAGCCGTCATTATCGCCGTCCGCGCCAACGCGCAAACTAAGACCCTCTTCCCCGGACGCAATTTCCGGAGTCGTCGTGGCTATGGTCGTAGTCGCGGTCTCTCCGCCAAGAGGCAAAGTTGTTATTTCCGTGCCGGTGGCGGTTAGAGCGCTCGAGGCTTCAGGTTTTTTCTCGGTTTTTTCCCCGGCCTGGCTCGCCTCTGTCGGCTGATTATTTTCCGCGGTTAAAGACGGCTCTTGGGTAATAACTACGCTTGGCTTTCTAAATAAAAAATAATACAAGCCGGCCGAAGCTATCAGTAAAACTACGGCTCCGCCGATAATTATTACTAAGCCGGTAGTTTTAGCACTGTCCTTTTTAACCGGCTGATTGCGAAAACGCTCGGGCATGACATGAATAGCTATATTATCGGCTTTAACCGGCTCTTTTAGCGCCGGACCTTGAATTTCTTCCTTGATTGCTTCAGTTTGCCCTGATTTGTTTTTTCTAAAAAAATTAAACATATTGTAATGGCTGATTTATTTTATTGATTTATCTATTTCATACAACCTGCCTTGGCCGTTGGGATTATAGTTATTTTTAACTTCGGCTCCGTCCTTAAAGCCGTCTCCGTCCGTATCAGCCTTCAAAGGATCGGTTTTATAAACTTTTACTTCTTCGCGGTCGGTCAAACCGTCAGAATCGCTATCAGGATTATTAGAATTAATTCCAAGGCCAACTTCTTCTTCGTCGGTCAAACCGTCAGAATCGCTATCGACCGGCTGGGCAACTATCGGCTGATTTAGCTGATTAGCGGCATTATTAATTTCTCCCGTAGCCGGCGCCGTAACTTCGGGCGTAAGCTGATCATTATTAACTTCTTTGTTTACCTCCAGATTAGCCGGAGCGGTTTTTTTAGCCATTAACCTTAAGCCAAGATAGCCGCCGCCGAAGACAATAATTAAAACGCCTAGTATCAAGCCGAAAATTATTTTCTTATTTTTTAGCCAGCCATCTTCCGCCGGGATGACGGTCCCGATAGCCGGCGGTAAATTAATATCTCTCGGCCTAAGCGCTTCGGGCTTAACGATTTTGTCCACTTCGGAAAAAATGTCTTCGGTTTTAGGCGGCGTCTGACCGGCCGGCCGAACGCCGCTGCCGGATGCCGCGTTTTTATCCAATTCGTCAAACATAAAGTTATTTCGGGGACTGCCCCCAATTAATAAATTATAATATTGTTAAATTAATTTCCGCGGATTTGTTGCTTTCGTTGGCTTTAAGGTCTAAAGCGCTAACCGCGAAATAATAAGTAACTCCGGCGGTTAAATTACTGATGGTAATCTCACATTGCCCGGTAGCGGCCGAACATTTATTTTTTTCCAAATTAACCGCCGCGCCCAAAGAACCGCTCTCGGCGCCGTAATAAATTTTATAAATCGCCGTATCGTCCGTATTGGCCGTCCAGCTTAAAGTGGCTTTAGTGGTAGTAGCCGTACCGGCTAAGCCTTGCGGAGTTTGCGGCGCCCAAACATCGGCCGGAACCGCCGTAGTCTCGTTGGAATAACTGCTCTCGGCTCCGCTCTTATATTTAGCCGTAACCGCGAAATAATATTTTACCCCATTGGTTAAATTGCCGACTATCGCCGGATTGGCGGCCGTGCCCGGCAAAGCGGCGGAAATTGATTGGCTGTAACTGCCGGATTTAACGCCATAATAAATTAAATATTTATCAAAAATTTGATCGGGCGGTACGGCGATAGCCTGCCAAGTCAAGCCGGCCTTGCCGCCCTGCTTAATCGCGTCATTAGTCGTCGTGGCTAGGCCTGAAGCAATGTCCGGCGTGTCTTCTCTAAAGAAATAAAACTCTTTTAAAATATTTTGCTCGGCTGATGAACCGCGGATTACGGTCGTATCGCTTAAAATAGGCGGTAAATCATCTATGGTGCCGGCTCCTTCCGTATCGCGGCAATAATATAATTCAAAATTAGCGTCAGAACAACCGCCGGCCGTGACAGTGCAGTTAACAGACGCATCGCGCCACGGCTCCCAGCTACCATCAGCTTTAAAAGGCGGCCAAGGATTAGAACATAAAAAGACATAAATTTCAGCCTCTTTTTCTTTAAACTGCCCGACGGTTGATAATTTACTGATTTCATCCTGCGTAATAGTGGTTTTGGCATGAAGCAAAGTATTGGCTTCTTTAACGTTTTGCGCCACCAGCGTTTGAGCCGGATTATCGTCAAGCGCGTTTTCCCCATTTTTAAACTTCACCACCGATTTATCGTCTATAGTCCAATCCCAGCGCCAATTATAAACATTTTCAATCGGCATGATCGGCTGATTGGCCGCGTAATATGCCGTAGCGCGGAAAACTTTATCGCCGTCTCTTATGGTATCATAAGCGGCATTAGCCGAATTATCATCGGCCGAATCGTTAATTGCCGTGGTAAATAAATAGCCTGACGGATTAATATTAACATAATTAACTAAGCAAATTCCGTTATTGGCCGCGGTATTAGGCTTAGCGGTAAACGACCAAATTTTTCCTTTAAAATTAACGCCGTTGAAAGTTTCTTCATTAGTTGATTTCAAGCCTATGCCCGCCTGGCTTAAAACTCCATTATTCATAGCGTCGGCAATATCAGAGTCGCCTTTGATTATAACATAATATTTTCTATTGGCCTCTAAAACTTTTTGCAGTTTAAATTCCAGCACGGTTTTTTCATCAGCCGTAACATAGCCGCCAGCCAGCCCGGAGACAGCGCAAAAATTTCCGGTTAAAGCCTGGGCTTGATTAATGAAAATCTTATTTAATATCGGCAGGCCAGCCAGCCAGCTGGTTAATCTGGCCAGCAAGCTCGGTTTATAAGCCGCGGTTAGATATTTAGTATTGGCCGGGCATTGGTCAGAGCCATATTCTCCGGCCACGATAATATTGCCGTTAAAAGTGCTTATTTGCATGGGCTGATCAAAAGTGGCTTTTATCAGGCTGTTGCGGCAAACATCAATGGCGCCGCCAGCCGGCATAGTCTCAATCACGCTCGGCCTGGCATGACAGCAAGTATCATAGCCGCAGCCAACCGCGTTAGCATCGCCGCATTCATTGTCTCTGGAACAGCCGCAGCATAACCCGCGCTTATCGCCCGAACAAGGCTCTTGGTTAGGTTTACAAGTTAAAAGAGGGTTTAAAGTTCTACAGCTATCCGGCGCGGCCAAAGGATCGCAGCAGCAAGTGCCGCAATTCGGAGCCGCCGGCCCGTCGCCGTTTTCATTGATACAAGCAAAGCCGACGCATTTATTAATATCGCAGCTCTGCGTTGTGGTGGCGCTACTAAAACAAGTATTGCCGAATTGAGCTACTGGCCGGCATTTATTATTACATTCAGTTAAAGTCTTATAATTCGGCGAGCTGGAAGAAGCCACGGCCGTATTAGAACAGCTGCCGGTATTGCATTCATAATAAGCGCAGTAATTATAGGCCGGCAGGCCGGCGGCATACGGCGCTTCGCCGCCGCGGCAAGCATTATTCTTTTCCGCGTCAACACAGCAGGCGCCCGCGCCCAGGCCGCTGCAAACCGCCGCGTCGCTGATCTGGGCGCAGTCTTGGCAAATGCCGGACGGATTAGCCGTATCAATTAAACAGAATTTGCCGCTGGTTCCCGAACAATTGCAGGCCTCGTTATGCTCGGCTTGAGTCGTACCCGCGCTGGCGCAGCCGGAGCAATGGCCATAAGTGTTGGTATTGGCGGTTATGTCGCTGCCGCATTCGCCTTCGCACTTTAAAGGCGAGCAGCAATCCTCGCTGTCATGGCCGATGCGGCAGCAGCATTCGCAGCTGGCGTCATCATTCTTCACACATTTATCATCATTGCCGCAAACCGAACCGACCGGGCACAGGCTCTGCTCAACCGCGCAAACGCCATTAACCGCGGCGGCCGTTTCTTTAAGGCATTTAAAACCCGTAGCGCAAGCCGAACAAGTCGTATTATTTTCCACGCAGCGGCCGCCGGAAATACTGGTCCAGCCGGCCGGGCAAGAAGTGCTAATTTCTATAATCCATCTATTTTGATTATTATAAGCCAGACAATCAGCCGTGGCAGTGGCCGGAACTCCGCTAAGCGTATAATTAACAACTTTAGGCAGAGCGCAGGTTTGGAGCCTAACGAAGAAGGGGCGATTAGATTGAGCCTTTTTAACGCACTTATCAATCGCCGACCGATAGATACATAAATTAGTTTGGCAAACATTAAAATTATTACAGCTATGGTCGCAAGTACCGGTTTGACTGATTTCACCGCCGGCGTAAGTTGAACATTTTCCCGGCGAATTCGGGCAGAAATAGCTTGAAGAGCATTGGCTTAAGCCGTAGCTTGAGCAAGCTTCGCCGTCAGTGCATTCATCATAGCCGTCATTATCCAAATCTCGGCAGCCGCCGGTTGAACAGCACTCTAAATCACCGCTACATTGATCCGGCTGATTGGGCGGACAGCTATCGCATTGGCCGGTAAGGTGATTGCATTGGTTGGGGGCGCAGCAGTTAAAGGTAACCGGACTGCCCGGCGGAGCATTAGGTATATCACATTTTTCTTGGCCGATTAAACAATCTCCGGCCACGGTGGAAAACGTCCAGCCAAAACCGCAGCCTCCGGGCGCTCCCTGGGCGCAAGTGCCGGCCGCGCGGCAGATGCCTGACCAGTAAGTTCCACCGCCGCAGCATTCTTCGCCTAATTCGCATTCGGAATTAGCCGAACACTTGCCCACGCGAAATGGCAAAGGATTGCTAAGATAGCCTTGATTATTAATTATTCTAAACGGACCATTAACCGAATCAATCGGCACGTTATTATCAACTTTCTGATCGGTCCAACTTGTTATGGACGCGTCCTTATTATTAAAATACTGGGCGCGGCCGCTTCCCTGATTAGCGCCGAATCTTTCGCCGTTAGCGGTTACCGGCCAGCCGACCGGACCGTTATTCGGGTTTAACAGACAAAGGCCGGGATTAAGCGCCTCGTCATTAATGGTAAAATCGGCCGGCAAACTTACTTTATCGTCAGAATTAGTAACTTCAACTTTATAATCGCCTAAATTATTTACTTCCGGCACTTTAACCACGATATAAGTATTATGCCACCAATTATTACGGCAAGGCTCGGGAAAATCAATGTCCGCGTTAATTTTATTGCTTTGATCGGCCGGTAAATAAAATTTCACCGAACTTTTTTGCGCGTTATATATTTTAAAATTACGGCCATAAATGGTTATGTACTGGCCGGCCGGGCCATTATCCGGCTCAATATAATCAATGGCCGGATTGGTATCCGCGTTATTTATTATGGTAAAAATAAGATCATTGGAATTAATGTTGTTTGTTTGGACAAAGACCGAATTCCTGCCGTCTCTGATATTAGGCACGGTGGCGTCAACCGAAGTATTGGTCCAGTTGGCAATATCATTGGCCGCTATCGGACTGGCGCTACTGCCGAAAAAAACCGAATGAGGGGAAAGGTTAAAAGCCGTGCCTTGCACGTTAAAAGCGTCAGCCAGACCGCCGCTCGCCGGATCAACTAAGCAGATGCCCGGACGGTGAATATTATTGACTGAAAAATCATTAATATGCGCGCCGCGGTTATTATCCGTGGTGTCATAATAATTTCTGCTGTCAATTACTTTAATCGGCCCGCTAACCGCTCCAGCGGGCACCACGGCGATAATTTGGTTATCTTGCCAGAAACTAGAACATAATGGATTAACTTGATTGGGAAAACCGGCAATTTTATCGTCAGCAGGATTATTAGGATCGCCCATAAAAATTACTTGTCCGGTCGTGGTGCCGAAATATCCGCCGCCGATGGTAATAAAATTACCAACCGCGCCGTTAGGCGTTGAAGAAGCGTCAATCGGGCTCACCCAGGCGATTAAGGGCGTTTTAATGCAAGTGCAATTATCACTGGACGAACAAACTAAATTATTGGCGCAGTCGCCGGCTTGGCAGTCGGGCAGATTAGCATCAACGTCGCAGCTCTCGCCTTCTAAAGGCTGGGTAATCCTTCTGCAGATACAATCAATGCTTGAACAATTAAAACCCGTGGCGCATCGGCCGAACGCGCAACTCATATCTTGCAAATCAGTTAAGCAAGGATCCCCTTCTCCCGGCAAACCGCCGCCGCCCGGAGGCACTACGCCTCCGCCGCCAGTGTTAGTCGTGCCGTCTCCGCCGGTAGCATTTAATAAACGATTTAAAACAAAGCTGGCGATAGCGAACGAAGCTAAGCAAATCACCAAGCCGATAACCGCGCCGATTAATATTTTCTTGGCTTTTTCAATTTTATCCGCTTCGCCCGCGGCCGTCATCCATAGCCAGCCAGCGTAAATTATCAAGCCCACGGCGATAATGCCTAAAAAACCCAAAAATATTCTAATTATATTGGCCGCGATAACGCGCGGGTCGTTAGCCGCGCTTAAGCCCGTGCCTTCGGCGTAGTTTAAGCCGACTTCCGGCCCGGTAGCGGCCAAAACGAAATCAGCCACAGTAAAGATAGCTGCAAGTAAACAGATAAAAAATAATAATTTTTTTATTCTAATTTTCATTGTCATTGCGAGCGCCATTTTTGTCATTCCCGAAGCCGCAGGCTGTCGGGAATCCAGGGGTTAAACGCATAATTAATATTTATAGCATATCAAGAAATAAATCGTACCAGGTTGGGTTGTCTTTTTCTATTAAATTTATTTTCCATTGCCGATTCCATTTTTTCAATTGTTTTTCTCTTAATATAGCGTCTTGAATATATTGATATTCTTCAAAATATATTAATTTATCAATTTTATCCCCCTCCGGGGATAAATATTTAGCCGTGAAACTTTGAGGATTTTGTTTTAATTTATGTTGAAAACTTCTATTGAATAAATCTTTGGTTACTCCGATATATAATGTGCCGTTTCTTTTGCTCGCCAGTATATAAACATAATAAATATGGGCTTTCTTAGTTGTATTATACATAGCATTCATTTCATTCGCGCCTGGATTCCCGCCTGCGCGGGAATGACAAAGAAATTGGCTTTCTCGCAATGACAGCTAATCCTTACTGGCAGCTGCTATTACTGCTCGCCGCGCCGTCGCAACAAGACGGATTGCCGTTTACCCCTAGTCCGGAACAGGGCGTATAGCAATTCTGGTAAATATCCTTAACGCCGGAATTCAACTCTACCGAATAATCAGTATTTTCATTAAACTGATCATGATTAACTTTAGCGGTAGTTTTATTGTCGGCAAAATTATCGCTTTTGGTTATCCAATAGTTATAGCCAGCGCCCGCGCTTCTTAAATTTATGCTTGAACTGTTTAAGGACGAGCTCATCAGCAATTTACTAAAAGTAGCTTCCGGCACGGCGGATAAATCCACTCCGCTGCCGCCGACCGGCGGGCTGATATGATCTATTTTTGGCGGTATGATATCAATCGTATTATTAGTATTAAACAGCCAATAGTAATCATCGCCTTGGCCGTCATGGGTTTGGCTATTGGCGTTATAAGGCGGTAAAGCACTTTGCGACTCTGGCCCAACCGCCGTGCCGTCGCCATTGCCGTCAAACGAATTATCCGCCATATCAACTACGCCGTTATAGGGGAAAATGGCCGAAGCGATATCAGGGTCAAAAGCCGCGGCATTGATAAAGGCCTTAATTTGCTTATCGCCGGGCAGGCAATAAATCGTCTGGCCGCAGGAATTAACGCCGCAAGCGTCAAAAGTCAAATATTCCACGGTTTCATACTGGTTGGAAATGTAAAAAATGCCTTCAATTATAACATTGTCCGTGTTATTAAAAATCTTAATATTTTCAAAACCGCTGCCGTCTCTAAAAGCTCCGCTGGCCGAAATCGGATCAACCGCTTCGGAAAAATTTATCTGCACGACCACGTTTCTCGGCTCGGTAGCGCTGGGCTGGGGAATAATGCTCTCAACTTTCGGCGGCGTGATATCAATAAACGTGCCGACTTCAAACATCCAGTCATAAGCAATATCGCCGATGACGGAGCCAAAAGCCGGATCGCCGTTGACCTTTTTTATGTTTTTACCTAAGCCGACCGAGTACCAAATCTTTTCCGTGGGCGAACCTAAATATTGCGATGGCTTAAAAACAAAAGTTTTATTGTCATCGGTTTTTACCGCGCTAACGTCAAAAGTAACCGCGCCGGCCACGCCGTCCACGGTTTTATAAATTTTAATATTTTGCTGATTGATTTTATTGTCAACTATAATCGTCGCCGGATCAATCGCCTCTTTAAAAGTAACCGCGATTTTTGTGTTCCTGGGAATATCTTTTTGGTTGCGCCCGGGATAATGGGAATTGATTATGCCTGAACCCAAAGCCGAAATTCCGCCGCCTCCGCCTCCGCCCGGAGGCACGGGAACATTGCCGCCGGCCGCGCCCGTCAGCCTATTTAAAATAAAACTTACAATGGCGAAAGCCGACAAAATAATTATTAAGCCGATAACCGCGTTTTGCAATATTTTTTTCGCTTGCGTTATTTTTTCTTCATTGCCTTCAGAAGTCATCCAAATCCAGCCGGCATACATTATTAAGCTAACGGCGATAATGCCTAAAAAGCCGATAAAAATCCTGATAATTCTGGCGATAATTACTCTAATATCCTGGGAGTTGCTTAAGCCCGTGCCTTCGGCATAGTTTAAGCCGACTTCAGGCCCGGCCGCGGCCAAGGCGAAATTCGCCAATAAAAAAATAGCCAAGAGCATAAATAAACATATGCCGGCTATTTTATAAAGCCTATTAATTTTTTTGGTTTTTAGCATGGAAAAAATGAATTTAAAAACTTTGACTTTTGCACAGTCTTGTAATAATATTATAACATAAACAAAATAGCAAAAGCAAACAATCATGACCATAAATCAAATCATCAACAACTTTAAGGAGAATAACCCCAAGGCTGACCCCACTATGATCCAGCTGGCTTATGAATTCGCCGTTAAAGCCCATTCCGGGCAAAAAAGAAAAAGCGGCGAACCCTATATTCAGCACTCTTTGCATACGGCTTTCGTTTTAGTGCAGATTAAAGCCGATATGGAAACCATAATCGCCGGCCTGCTCCATGATATTCCCGAAGATACCGAATTTACGCTGGCCGATATTGAAAAAAACTTCGGCAAAGAGATCGCTGATCTGGTGGAAGGCATAACTAAATTAAGCAAGATAAAATACCGCGGCATTGAACGCTACCGCGAAAGCTTGCGCAAAATGTTTTTAGCCATGGCGCAAGACCTAAGGGTTATTTTAATAAAATTCGCCGACCGCCTGCATAACCTAAGGACATTGGAATCTCTGCCTTTGGAAAAACGCCAGCGCATCGCCCGCGAGACTTTGGAAATTTACGCTCCAATCGCCGGACTTTTAGGCATCTGGCGGTTAAAATGGCAGATGGAAGATATCTGCTTTAAGCACCTAAACCCGGAAGAGTATAAAAAACTGGCTTATAAATTTGAGGTAGAAAAAAGGCTTGAGCATAACCAATATATTCAAAGAGTAAAAAATATGCTGGGCGCGAAACTTAAAGAAGCAAAAATTCCTTTCCATATTATCAGCCGTTTTAAGCACCTTTACAGCATTTATCTTAAACTGCAGAAAAAAGACCGGAAATTTGACGAAATTTACGATGTTTTCGCTTTGCGCGTTATCGTGCCTGACGTTGCTAATTGCTATAAAACTTTAGGCATAATTCATTCTTTGTGGCGGCCTAACCCCGGCCGGTTTAAAGATTATATCGCCGTGCCAAAGCCTAACGGCTATCGGGCTCTGCATACCACTGTCTACGGCCCGGAAGGCAAATCAACGGAATTTCAAATCAGAACCGAAGAAATGGATGACGTGGCCAAATACGGCATCGCCGCCCATTGGTCTTATAAAATGGACGGCGGCCATAAAAACGATTCAAAAAAACAGCCGGACTGGGTAAAGGAAGTTTTGCATATCCAAAAAGAAACCGCGGACACGGCTGATTTTATCAAGCAGATAAAATTTGATGTTTTCCGCGACCGGATTTTTATTTTTACGCCTAAAGGCGATGTTTTTGACTTGCCGGAAGGAGCCACGCCGATTGATTTCGCTTATTACGTCCATTCGGATATCGGCAACCAGGCGGTCGGCGCCAGGGTCAACGATAGAATCGCCACCTTAGACCAGGAATTAAAAAATGGCGACTTGGTGGAAATAACCACGGAGAAAAAACGCCAAGGCCCGAGCCGCGACTGGCTTAAATTCGTTAAAACCGCCACGGCCAGAAATAAAATCAAGCAAAATTTAAAATCCACCATGATGGATAATATTAAAAAATTCATACCGAAGATAAAATAGAAAAATAATAAAAAAACCCTCGCGATAAGCGGGGGTTTTGTTTTTAAAATTAAAAAGCACTTAATAAAAAATTAGAAATGGGCGCGGGAGGCTTTATACGGCCTCCCGCGAAAGAATGAACAGGACTAGTAAACTAAATCCAAACTGAATAAATAATTACTGGGCATGCCTCCTCTTTGGATAAATTGCCCCCTTGTTATGCCCTTTTTTAAAACTTCGCAAATTTCTGCCGCATTTTCGTCATCTGCAGTTATTAACGTTTTTCCCTTTTCCGAAAAAAAACGTTCTTCTAAATCTCCCATAAGCACCTCCTCCTAAAGATTATTTTATTAGCCCAATTCTAATTTTTTATTATAAATTTTAAAGGACAAAATCCATAAATTAATAACTAAACAATAGTCTAAATTTTGCTGTTTGTCAATTATAATCCGGCCTAATTTTAGAGATAAATTTCAAACAAAACCGGAGATGCCTATCGCGTAATCTGCGCTGCGCCCGGAGACAGAACTGCGGCTAAAACAGCCGGCTCTTATGGCTCATGCCTACTCGCCCATTGGCTCATTTCCACCATTTGAGCCATTAGCTTAAAACGATGGAGTTTTATTGGCATCCTTAATAAATTATTTCCTAGCGCCGGAATATAGGCGCATATCTATAACTTATTATGCTTGGTATGTTTTCCTTTGGCTTTTTCAATCGGATATCTCCTGGCTGTTTCAATAAGTTTTTTTGGCAAAGCCAAGCTAATATTAATATTTAAATCATGCGACATTAGTAAAACCCAATACAAAACATCTGCCAATTCGTCGGCTATTTCATTTTTATTTGTTTTTACATACTTTTCCATTTCTTGCTTATTTTTCCATTGAAAATGCTCTAAAACCTCCGCCGCTTCCAACGCTAAAGATATAGCCATGTCTTTTGGATTGTGAAACTGTTTCCAGTCTCTTTCATCGCGAAATTTTATAACCTTTTTTGTTAACTCATTGATATCAGACATATTTTATAACTTATTTAAATTATATCTTATTTATCTTAGATTAAACCAAAATGCTTTTTTATATAATTTTCAACTTCTTTAATAATTTTTATATTATCAATTATCTATTATCTGTTTAAATCTAGCAAAGCTATTTCAACCGGCGCGGAGCTAACGCCAAAATATTTTGCTATCGGTCTGGCTAAATATTGATTAAGAATTTTTGGGTCTATTTCAGTTATTTTAATTTGATCTTCAGAAATAAATTGATTAATCACTTTTTTTCTAATTTCATATAATTGACCCCGAGGAATTAATAAAAAATTGGCAAAAATATGCGCTTGTGTTTCCATAAAATGGTATTGATCTCCCGGTATTTCATCATAAAACCTGTTAAAATCATCGGCATCGCTAATTCCAAATTGTTCATATAAATTTTTATGCAACGCCAAATGGCCGATTTCATGGGCATATGAAAATCTTAATCTATTATTATTTTTATCTGCTTCAAATAAATCATAATCTACGCAAATCTGTTGCCAAGACGAAGTTATATAAGCATCAATATTAAACAATTTAAATAGGCCTGGCTTGAATATAATATCCATCCTTAAATTAACACTGATTATTTTTTCTATATCCACCGGAATTATGTCGTTCCAATATTTTTTTCTAAATAGCTCGGCGGCATCGGAAATTTCTCCCTTGGTTAGAAAGGGCACTTTAACGCTCTGAAAATTCATTTTTTTATTTATTATTTTTTATTAGCTTAAATAACGCCTCTATTTCTCGCTTGGTCGGCTTCTCGTCTCTCATAGTCCGAAAAAACGCCGGCAGAAGTTTAACTGTATCTGCGTCGGAAAGTATATCTTCCGGTATGATGCCTTGAGCGATCGCAGCGCAGTCAATAAAATCATTCAGTTCTTTTTTATTTGGTAATAATCCAAATATTTTAGTCCACTTTATGAGAGTATTTTTATCCGAAGGCGGAGCCATTTTTCCTCTTTCAATTTTACTCCAATTACTAGGATCATAATCGGCTAATTTACATATTTCCCTTAGGCTAAGGTTTTTTTCAATTCTTAAATTTTTTAACAATTCGCCGAATTTTTGTAGATTTTTTTTCATTGATTCACCACCTCTCTAGTTTTTTAATTAATATTAAATAAGTGTGGTATTATTTTACCACACTTAAAAATATTGTCAAATTGTTTTACTTATTTACCACTTTTAATTTTTCTTACTTTTTCAGCCTTCTTTACCCTGGTATGCGCTTTGCCGATGCCGTCCGGCGTAGGTAAATTCTCCGGCATAGTGCCGCCCAAACCCTGAATGGTGTTTCTGACTTTTTGGCCGACTTCATAATGGGCCAGATTAGCGCTTGTCTCTCCTTTAATATTTTCTCGCCTGATTTTAGCGTCGGCCTGCGTGGCGCGAAACAGATTGGCCGCCAACTCTTCACTGCCCATATGGTCAAGAATATGCTGTGTCTTTTTAAGATTCTTGCGATTATGGATGTCTTGCATGGTAAGGCCGCCGTAAAGCCCTCTGTAGCCGTAATTTTGAAAAATCGCGTAATTTTCTACACCGGCGATTGAGGCCGCCTGGGTTAAGCTTACATTGTGTTTTTTCATCTGCTCTCGCAAAAATACGCGCTTATTATCCTCAATTAAATTATCCGTCTTTTCCTGCCGGCGGGTTTGGATGGCAAAATAGGTCTGCCCTTTGGCGACTACGACTTTTGTCGGATCTGAATTTTGCATGACAAGATAACAAGCGTAACGGGAAAGATATATGATTTCCACGGGTTTTTCCGCTCCTGACCCAATCTTAACCATTTCGTTAGCTTCAACGAAATGGTTGTGGATAACCTCACCGCTATTCCCGCAGGCAATTTTCGCCCTTTCTATAACTCCGAGAAAATTGCGATAATCCGTGTATTCCAGAACTTTAGCTAAGTCGCGCGACGACCAATATCCCTTGCCATTATTATCAAGCCGTTTAATATCTTCAAATTGATTTTTACTCATATTATTAGTATTTCATTAAAATCTATTTATAATTATATACGAACAAAATACGAAATTCAATAATTTAAATATTATTCTTAACCAAAAAATCTTTTAAAACCATAGTGGCCTTGCAATCATCTTCATTATATTCCAAAATTCTTTTTAATATTTTTTCATCTTTGGTTTTTAAATATTCATTATACCATTGTATTGATAAAGCGCCGGAGGGCGTTTCGTCCCGCCATTTGAATCCCAGATAGACGGCAATCTCTTTTATAGAATAACTCCCTAGTGGCCAATCGGTGTGCTTATAAATTATATCCATATATAAATCAATAGTCTTCTCCCGCGCGAAAAAGTCTTCCAGCTCGTCTTCGCTCACGACTTCTGGGTATGTCTGGCGCATTTTTTTATAAACCGTCTTTTCATAAGGCGAATAATAATAAACCGCGAAGTCATCTTTCGGTAAAGTTCTGATGTAATCCCAAAATTTTTGCCAGGCAATTTTTTCACCTTCTGCCGTATTGCTTTCGGCTACGAAGCTTAAAAACCTTTCTTTACCGTTTTTTCTTTCATACACGCCGTGAAGATAGACTAAATTTTGCGTCGGGTCGGCTTCAATATCAAAAAATAATTCCGTGGAAACTTCGGGCAAATTAAGATGCTCATAAATAACCGGTTTTTTAGTATTGGCAACGATATTGGCTCGAATAATTATTTTTTCAATTGTTTTCTCGCCCACGCCCGGTAAAAACTTTTTATTAGCCTTTTTCCGCGCCGCGATAACCGCGATATCTAATTGTGCGATATCTTTTACGCTATTAACCCCTAGCTGTTCAACAATAACATCTCGCTTGCTTCGTCCCAAATAAAATATATTGGTTAAGTCGTCACTTTCCTTACACCACTTTTTACAGCTTAAATACCAAGGGCACAATTTGCAAATAGCCGAACTGGCCGGTAAATTCTGCTTTTTATTCTTTATTAGCGCATCCGCCTCTTCTTTTATTTCTTCATACGCTTCCCACCAAGTCTCGGGACTGCGAACACCCATCTTATCATCTAATTTATATTCCGCTTCTTTTTCGTTTATATCAATAATCAAACCTATATTGTTTTTGGCAAATCCTTTTTCTTTTAATAATCCAGCGTAAACGCATAATTGCACGGCGTAATGCTTTTTTAGCCTGCCTTCGCCATCTTCGCTCTCCCCCTCATAGCCCAATCCAGCCTTAATATCAATTGGCAAATAATTACCATCGGATTGTTTTCTTAATAAGTCTGGTATGCCCATTAAATTCTCGCCTTTTAAAACTCCCTGATATATTAATTCATCACCGCGCTTCATAGCTTCCATAGCTAAATCAGCGGCCCGATCAAATCCAATTTTACTTAAATCCGTAAACCCACCCAGCTTGCTGACCACTTTCTTTTCATGCTGGACGCCCCGATCCCAAAGCAATTGAACGAACGGATTAGTTTCTTTAATTTTCTCCTCTTGCGGACCCCAAACATCCCGCCACACCCGATGTGGACATTGGAGATAATTATATAGCTTTGAAGCGGTTATGGACATTTATTTTTATTTGTTTAGATAATTCCAAAGTGTTTCTTAAGATAACTTTCGACTTCTTTAATAATTTTTATATTTACCTCCCCTATTTTATGAATAAACCTTAATTTATCATAGCTAATTATGTGATGTACTTTTATAATTGAATCTTCATATAATCTATTGCTAACGTCTTTTTTGATAAAAATATCATCTCTATGACGATTACCGGAAGAAGATAACGGCATAATCGTAACTAAATTAACGGCGGTAATTAAATTATTAGCCATAATAATAAGCGCCGGACGGTCGTTATAATATTCGTGCCCAACGCTTTTTTCTTCGGCCAATTTAATCAACCAGATTTCCCCCTTTTTCATATTTACTTAAGATTTTTATAATAATTAGCTGCCGCTTCCGAAATTGAACCTAAAGCTTTAAGCGCGTCGCGGCCGGCGGCATCCTGCATGTCTTCAAACGAAGAAGTTTTAATTACATTTTTTATTAAACCATTAATCATATAATTATCGTCAGCATGAATATAAATTGGTTTAAAATTTTCCGATGATTCGGAAACCAGCGCGATTTGATCCTCCCTTTTATCCCAAAAAAACTTTTTAATATTGGCACATCCTTCAATAACCGATAGCACATAGTCGCCATTACGGGGATTTTTATTATCAGGATCAACTAAAACATAATCGCCATCTTCTATTGTCTGTACCCCATTAACTTTGGCGCGGTTCATTGACGGCCCTTGAGCGCGTACTGCGAAAATATTTTTTACCTTGCCGATTAAGCGCCGCGATATTCTCAAATAGCCTTCTAAATTTTCCTCGGCAATAATTTTAGCTTCGCCGCAATCGGCTCCGCCGTAAATCGGCACGGCCACGATCTCGCTAACGCCCTGTTTTATTTCCGAATTAATTAATCGCGCTTCACCGGTTTTTTTATCTATTTCAATAAATCCCTTTTTCTCTAATTGGCTTAAATGATGGCTGATTTTTTGCGGATGGCTTTCGTCAACCAATAAGCCAATATCTCTAAGGCTCATTTTTTCCATATTAATCTTAGAAACGATTTTTAATAGTTTTTCTTGTATGGGATGCAAATGCATAAAATTTTATGATTATTTATACTTATCCACATTATAGACTAAGAACAATGTTTTGTCAAGTTTTTTATAATTACTCGTCAAGTCTCTTGACGGCTATTTCTATTTTTGCTAAAATAATAAATAACCCTTAAAAATCAAAACGGGTTAGACCAATAAAGGCCTTACCCGCTTGAAAATGTGCGGCCGATTATCCGCACAAACGCTCTTAATAATTAAAGGATAGCACATTCTCAATTTTTGGGGAATAATAATTAATTTATACTTATGTTACCGAAATTTACACTTAGTCTGAATGACGAAAAAGATGTGTGGCAACTTAGAAACGATATGACAAACAGAGTTCTGAAAAACTTCGACACTAAGGGTGAAGCCTTAGAGGGTGGGGTTATGAAAGATTTGCTTGGGAACAATGGTGGATCAGTAAAGATTCAAAAAGAAAACCACATATTCCAAGAAGAAAGGACATACCCTCGCAGCAAAGACCCTTCTGAATCCAAAGGTTAATAATCATCAAAAACAGGAAGCTCAAAGCTTCCTGTTTTTATTTTCCCTCTACCGCCCTTATCTCCTCCTCCCCCAGTCCATACAACTCATTAATTTCTTTTAATCGATAAACTTCAAATCTTTTCAAATAATCTACAACCATTTTTGTTTTATCTTTAGTATCTATCTTCGCATTATCATATATTATATTAGTAGAAATTAATTTCGATAAAAACATATCTATTATCTTTTCAATAATATTAAAAAGTTTCCTAATTTCCTCGCCGGTTATATTTATTTCATCTTTTTTTATATCATCGTGAGCGAGATATTGATCGCGATAAGTTTTTAGTCGTTTAATAATTTCCTTATTTTTCTCAATGTCAGATTGGATTGCTAATATATCTTCATATTTTACGCCCTTATATTCTCTAATAAGCATAGCGATAAAATTTGGATCTTGCCCTTGGCTATATTCTGCGAAGTCACTTACAGATAATTTGGCTATATTACTTTGCGTATAGTTAATTATCTTCGTAACATGGAGTGAATTATCGGCAATATCAAAAAACTTAGCAAGCTCTAAAAAGAAATAAACACGCAGAGCTTCTTTTAAAGGGAGAAAAAAACTACTAAAATCTTTTTCTATAATCTTCTTATTCTTTTCCAATGTGTCTTGCTCAACTGCACTGGGATCAACTAATTCAATAAGTGTTTCAAATATATGAAAAGCGGAGAGTGCCTTAAAATAACGACCCTCTATATTTTTTATATATGAAATTATCGTGTTAAATTCTTGACTCATTATTTTTTAATAATATTAATCTCCTCTCCCGTCAACCCATACAGCTCATAAACTTTTTTATCAATTTCTTTATCCGTCTTTTCAATTTCTTCTTTTACCCCATTATATTCTTTATCGTCCATAATCGGGTCTAATTTTTGCAGTTCTTTATTTTTTTCCAACATTTTGTCAACTAATTTCACTAATTCATCGTGTTTGGCTTTTTCATTTTTTTTCTTAAAATCTATCTTATAAATCGGTATTTCTTTTAAATGATTTATCTTAATTTCTGCGAATAATTTTCCTTTGCGCGGTTGTATGGCTAAAAAATACCATGTACCTAATAAAGAATTTAAAATTGCTAAAACATATTTCAAGCTAATCTGATTTTCTAAATTTTTATATAAAACGAAAAAATTATTGCTCGCATAAAAGTTTTCTTCGTCAATCGAAGCTATAATTCTATCTCCAGTTCTTCTCACTAATATTTTTTTATTAACAAAATATTCCTCTCTGCCCAAATTAGCATACTCCTTTTTATCTCTATCAATTATTTTTTTATCATATATGACATATTTACCCGCCCATTTTTTTGAATATCTATTAATTTCATTCCCTTTAAATAATAACTTCTTACAAAGTTCTGAGCTTGAAGAATCAATAAATAATTTTTTTCTTACATTACCAGAATGGATTCCTTCGTGTATCTCAAAATTTTTTCCTAAATTTGCAGAAACATCGTCTAGTTTTTGTTTTAATTTTAATATATTATCATCAAAATATAAGTTAAATTTATTATCTTTATTTTCTAAAAATATAATCTGTTTAATTTTTTTATTTTCACTATTAACTATAACATTCATTAAATTGCTATCTCTTTTTATTTTGACTTTTTCTTTTCTTAAAATCATTACTACGGAATCTAAGTTTACCCCCGCGAAAGCCATTCCAGTATAATAAATATTGGTTATAATAAAATTATCTAAAATTATCTTTCTAATCAATGGATAATTTTTTAACAAAATAATATCAGGCAATATAAGCCCTAAAAAACCATCTTCTTTTAATAAATTAAAAGACTTCTCTATGAATAAAGCAAAGGTATCTACGATGCCACTACCTGCTATAAAATATTCTTTATAATAATCCTTTTCTTCTTTAATAATTTCTGCACCCCATGGCGGATTACCGATTATCACGTCAAAACCTCCTTGTTTAAAAACCGGTTCAAATTTTTTCTGCCAATTAAACGGCTTTTTTTCTTTATAATTTTCACCGAAATATTTTTTTAATTCCTCTTCTTTGCCCGAAATCAAAGAATTGCCGTTTTCTATATTATGGGCTAAATTAGGCAAAAGCTCTCTTTGCCCTAAGACTTTTAATAATAAATTCAATTGAGCGATTTCTACGGCTTCCTGATCTAAATCCACGCCATAAATATTTGAAGTTAAAATACTTACTTTTCTGGCATAATTTTTCATAATATCCGCGTCAAGCTCATTATTTTCTCTTTTAATATGGTTATCTAAAACTTCAAAGGCTTTAATTAAAAACGAGCCCGAACCGCAAGCCGGATCTAAAATTTTAATTTTCCCTGCCTCAAAACCTGACTTACCTTTTAATAATTCGCCCAAAGTATTTTTTACGATGTAATCCACGATATATCTCGGAGTATAATAGATGCCCTGTGATTTTCTTTTGCCTGATTTTTTATCTTTTTCTTCCTGCTGAATCTGCCCTAAATATTGCTCATAAATACTGCCTAAAATATCGGCGTTGATAGAAGCGAAATCATAACGGATGCCTTTGGTGTTTTTATATAATTCTTTAATAATTCTTGCCAATAGCTCATCTTCATATATAAGCGTATCGCAAATAGCCGGTAAAAATAATTTGCTGTTATAGCCGTCATTATAATCCCTAAATAATTTCTTCATTTCATCAGCCAAATTTAATTTGCCTTTGCCATCTTCCCAATTTCTAACGATTTCCCTTAACTTTTCGCCTTCAATTTTTCTGTCTTCGGTCGTCCTGATAAAAATCAGCCTGTCCAAAAGCCTTTGCACGCTCTCGGCAATTTGCTTATCGCTTAATTTTTTATCCCCGTTCCAGCCTTTTAAATCTTTAAACAGCAACGACCGCCATTTTACCAAATCATCGGCTAATAATTTATCTACCGCTTCTTTTTTTGGTTTTTTAAAATTGGCTTCCGCGTATTTGTCTAAATCGCCTTTTAGCATTGACTCTTTAGACAACCACCAAAGCTTTTCGTCTTTTAAATAATCTTTATAATTTATTTCAAAAATCAAGCTTCTCTCCGCGTCCGACTCGTCCCATTCGGCGTTATAAACTTTTATACCTTCAAAATCAGTTAAAATCGCCCAAGGCACGCTTTTATGCCAGGCATAAGAAATGGCTTGCTCGCCATGCTTAGCTTCCCTTAAATCCACGCTTGGTTTTTTAGCCTCAACAAAAAATTTAATGACGTCATTAACATGAAAGGCGTAATCGGCGCGCCCGCCGGAAACCTGCGTTTCCGAAGTAACTTCATGATTGGATATATTATTATAAACATCCCAGCCCAAAGCCTGAAATAAAGGCAAAATAAAATCCTTACAAGTCATTGACTCGTTTTTCTTCTTAAATTCAGCCTCGGTTAAGGCGGTGAATTTATTTACCAGCCGCTCAATTTGTTTTTTAGCTTCTTGTTTATTCATGTTTTTACTCTATCATTTCTCCGCTAATATTTCAACTTTGTTAAAATACAAAAACACCGCGGCTAAAGCGGTGTTTTTATGCGGAATTAATTATTTTTTGAATTTCTTATAAACCAGCAATCCACCTTGGGCTAAAAGCCAACCAACTGCGAAAAAACAAATCATTATTATCAAACTGCCGATATCTTCATTTTTTAAATATCTTAAATTTTCTGTTGCAATAATTAAAATAATGCCAATCCAAAATAATACCGTACCAATTATATAGACTGCCCAGGCGGTCTTTTGTTTTAATAATGAAAAAGCAAAAATTGCCAGCCAAAAAATATAAAAATAAATAAACCCCTCATAGTTGCAACCCTTATCTCCCATTTCTAATAAAAATAATCCGCCACCACAATGGGCATTCAATAAATTAATATGCAAATATCCGCCTATTGGAGCTAAAATTAACGCTAAAATAACAGAACCGACATAAACTGACAAAATAATCAAAACATTTTTTAATTTTTGATTCATAAATTTTCTCTTAAATAATTAATATCACTTATTATTATATCATATCCCCGCAGATTAATCTGGTTTTGCTTTTTAGCCGTATTTAATAATTTTTCTATTATGTCTAAGCTGCGATCAATGGCCTTAGCTCTATTTTTCTTTAGGTTATCCAATTTTTTATCATACTGTTCAATTAATTTCTGCTTTTGCTTATCTGTTAATCTTTCGTCATCCTGCGTTTTCCTGATCAATTTTTCAATTAAATCCTGCTCTTTATCAAAATATTTAGCTTCTATTTTTAAAAGTTTAAACGCGCTGATTAATAATGGCTTATAAATTCTGCCTTTAAGCCAGCCTCGGCCATATATTTCTTCAATATCGCTGATAGTACTATTTATATCGGCGACAATTTCAAAATTTATCTGCGTTTGCGCTTGATTGCCGGCTTTATCTATGGCTTGAATAATTAAATTATGCTGACCCAAGGCATAGTCAAATAAATCAACTGTAGTCGTGTCCACCGCTTGACCATCAATCATTATGATTGTAGTGGCAATACCGGAAAAATCGTCCATGGCGCTATAATCTATAACTAAATTATCGCTACGTAAATATTTATCATCTTCTACCGGCTTATTAATAGTGACAACCGGCGAAATAGTATCTACCGGCTCTAAATCGCTTAGAGGATTTTCCGACACGGCTATATATTCTATAGTAAAATCTCTTTGCATATCTGGCTGAATATTGCCGCTAAATTCCTGATCAATTTGATTATTATTATCTATTAAGCTAGCGCTTAATTTATATTCTCCCTGCCCCGTGCCTTGTAATTCCATTTTGTATTCCCCTTCTATGGGATCAGAGATAACCGCGAATTCAGCGTCAGTCTCAAAACCGGAATAAAACGCACCCGGAATTTCATTAACCGCTTGGCCGCTTAAAAAATCCTTGCCCAGCCTTTTACCATCCGGCGCCACTATCACGAAATCAGCCGGAGAAAAAATTCTAAATGCTAATAATATATTGGGTATTTTATTATCATTAATTTCTACTACGGGTAAATTACCGGTTAAATATTCTATTACCTGTTTTTGTGCTTTACTAGGCAAACTTTCATGCTCGGAATTATTAATCTTAACGGGCGAAAACATAGAAGAGCTTAATTCGGATACTGAACCATCACCAGCTAATCTGATTGATTCTTCGGCATAACCATTTTCCCACATGGGCCAATATGGCTCACCCGAACTTACTTTAATGGCATTAATAGTGTTGTCGCCCGTATCACCAATAAAATTCATTATTTTTATGCCGCTATTGGTAAACTGATTTATTTTATCCAATGAATTAATATTTTCTAAAAATGTATTATACGGATAATTATTTGGATAATTGACTTTGTCGTAAATTCTAAAATTAGCTTCTTCTAAATTTTGTAAATATGCATAATCCGGCAATAACTGTCCAACTGATTTTACATAATCTTGTATATAATTAAAAAGTGAATTATAACCTCTAGCATGAGCTTCTTGTGTAAATACTAATTCTGATATTTTAGCTTTAAAACCCTCAAAGCCTGTGGCGCCTTCCCATTTTAAATAACTTTCCGGCGATCCTTTATGCGGTGTGCCTAAAAATACTAATTGATCTATGTCGCCGCCATAATAATCGCTTTCCGCATAAGCCCGCGCGACTAATCCGCCCATGCTATGAGCTACAATATCAACTTTATCGCAATCGCAAATGCTTTTTACTTCGTTAATTTTCTGCTTTAGCTGATAAGCGCTTAAAGTATTATCCTGCCGCCATTCATACGGAAAAGCGAACAAATTTTTACCTTCCTCGTAACCTGCATATTTTAACGCCTGCCAGAGATTATCGTATGTATGTAAAATTGGATCTAATTCCCATCTGCCATTAACCTCCCAGCTCCCCATAATCCCGGGCACTAAAATTACCGGATTAAGTTCAGCTGGTTCTTCTTCCGGCACCCAAGGCTCGGTTAAAAACGGCTGATAGCTGATATTGCCGCCGATCATCGTGCCTTTTATATCCTCTGATCCGCTAACTTGCTCCGACACGGTCGGTCCGTTTTCATGCCCCCAATAATTACTCACCGCGTCAATTAGATTAGCGCCCATATTTATTATGCCGGCGCCGCCGCAATAAATCATATTAATGCCCATGTCTAAAGGATCTTGATCAAGGCAAAAATCAGGATTATAAATATTGGAATAATTTATTCTAACGTCCGGCGCCTGGCCGACCGCGATATAACCGTTATTATTGATAACCGAACTATGGCTAAGCTTGAATTCCGCGCCCTGATTAATATCTAATAAATAAACCGGACTGCCATCATACGACCCGCCGTAGCTGATTTTGGCATAATCAATCTTAATTATGGCGCCTGGATCATTTACCGATATGCCATACCAATCGCCCGGCGCCGGCATAGTCGCGGCGCCATCACCGTTAGTATCTCCACCCGCGCTATCGTCTTTTAGTGAAGTTATAACTACCGGCTCGGCCGAACTGCCTCTAATATCCAATTCTCCCATGACTAAAATCATGTTATTAGGCGCCAGTTTAATTATTACCCCGGCCTCAATCGTTAACTTCACGCCCGACATAACCGCTAAACCGCCGTCGTCTATCACTCTTACCTCGCCTTTATTCCAAACCGTATCAACAGTCATTTCAGCCGCTTTAGCATTTTGTGCGAAAACAAAAAACCATGCCAAAATAAATATCGGCATGATAAATAAAAAAATCCTCCTTGGCATAAAATAATTAATAAAAATTATTATGCTTTAATTATAGCATAATTTATTTCCTCGTCCAACACAAAAAAACACCCCCGATCGCTCGGAGGTGTTTTTTATATATTTCAACTTATTTCGCTAATATCTTCTTTACTATCTCCCCGACTTTCCCGCCGTCGGCCTTGCCTTTAACGCGCGCCATCGTTTGCCCCATAATTCTGCCAAAATCAGCCGCACCGGCCGCGATTACTTCTTTAACAACTTTTTCCAGCTCATCGTCAGACATCTGCTCGGGCAGATATTTTTCCAAAATTTTTATTTCGCTGTTTTCTTTATCAACTAAATCCTGCCGGCCGCCGGCCGCGTAAGCTTCAACCGAATCGCGGCGCTTTTTTATCTCGCTGGATAAAACTTCAAGCGCCTGCTCATCAGTCAGTTCGGCCTGGCCGTCTTTTCTTAAAGTTATTTCCTTATTGCGCGCGGCCGCGATCAGCATTCTTAAAACCGACGTGGTTTCCGCGTCTTTGCTTTTCATGGCCAGCACTAAATCCTGATTAATTTGTTCTAATAGTTTAACCATACACAATTAAGAAATAATCTTTATACTTTATACTTTATACTTTATACTTTATACTTTATACTTTTTTTCCCATTTACCATCTTCTTCTCGGCTCTTCTTCAAGCTTGCCGATTTTCTTTAAATATTCTCTTTTTGATCTTAATTTCATGCCGACTAAAGCGCGTTTCTTTTGCTGGGTCTTATTAATTTTCGGCTGAACATGCTGAACCTGGCGGGCCAAATATAATTTGCCGCTTTGCTGAAGTTTCTTATTGAATCTTCTTAGAAAACTCTCAAAACTTTCGCCTTTTTTTCTTTTGAATTCTGCCATAAGTCCACCTCGCTTTCTATAATATATGTTTTTCTCTGGCTAGCTCCGTGAATAATGGCAAATTTTCGTGCTCGCCCCGTTAAATCCCTACGGGAGGCGAAGCCTATTTAACGGGGCGAGGACTGTTTGAGCCCGAGTAATCTCGGGCGAGTTCCGCAGTAGAAAATTTGCTGTTATTCACGGAGCCACAACTGTCTTATAATAATTTTTATTTATGCTTTCTTCAACGGACTGCCTAATCTTTTTTCAATTTCCACCACCACTTTTTTATAATCAACTATTTCCTGAATGCCTGATTCCATGTCCCGGATTAAAATCGTGCCGTCCATGATTTCTTTTTGGCCTAAAATCAAAGTGTATTTTACCCCGGCCTGATTAGCCATCTCCAGCTGGCTTTTTAAGCTGTCTTTGGTAAAAGCCTGGCGGACCTTAAAGCCGTTCTTCCTTAATTCTTCAAATAAAACCATTATTTTTCTTCTGGCCTGATCGCCTAAGTGGGCTAAAAACAAATCGCCTTTTTCCTCGTCTTTTAACGGGATGCTTTTTTCTTTTATCTTTAAAATCACCCTTTCAATGCCGATGGCGAAACCGCAAGCCGGAGTCGGCCGGCCGCCCATGTATTCCACCAAGCCGTCATAGCGCCCGCCGCCGCCCATGGCGTTCTGCCTTGATTGCTCTTCGCCCGGCTTGCCCTCCTGGCTTTCCGCGGCGGAAGGCCAAATTTCAAACACAGTCCGGTTGTAATAATCCAAGCCCCTGACTAAAGTTGAATTTAAATTATAGGGTATGTTTAATTCGTCCAAATATTCCAAAACTTTTATAAAATGATTGCGGCAGTCATCGCATAAGCTATCAACTATTTGCGGCGCGTCAACGGCGATTTTCTGGCACTGCTTTTCTTTGCAGTCTAAGAGGCGCAAAGGATTTTTCGCCAATCTTTTTTTGCAGTCATTGCATAATTTAGCCCGCCGCCCGCGCTCTTTATAAAAATTTTCCAGCTTGACTAAATATTCCTTGCGGCATGAAGCGCAACCCACGCTGTTTATTTGAATAATGACTTCCAGCTGCAATTCTCTGAAAAAATAATAAGTTATGGCGATTAATTCGGCGTCGGCCACCGGGCTGGCTTCGCCGATATTTTCCAGATTAAACTGGCTGAATTGGCGGAAGCGGCCGGCCTGCGGCTTATCATGCCTAAAGACTTGTCCGAGCCAAAATAACTTTACCGGCTGGGGCAGATTAAACATGCCATGCTCAATATATGATCTAACAATGCCGGGCGTGGCTTCGGGGCGGAGCGCGATCCTTTCTCCATTTTTATCAATGAAAGAAAACATCTCTTTAGTGACAATATCCGAACCGCGGCCGCTGGAGCGTTCAAACAATTCCAAATTTTCTAAAACCGGCGTATCCATCCGCCTAAAGCCGTAAGACCGGGAAAGTTCAACGGCTTTTTTAATGACTAAATTCCAATACTTATATTCATCCGGCAAGATATCTTTCGTGCCTCGAAGCCGCGAAATAAACCTGTTTCTCCTGATCCGGGAAGCTTTGTCTTCGGCTTCTTTGTTTTCTTTTTTCTTAAAAAATTTTGGCATATTACATTATGTCATTGCGAGAAGCGTCAGCGACGAAGCAATCTCACGTACTCGGATGATAACCAGAGATTGCTTCGCTTCTTACAGAAGCTCGCAATGACAAACTATTTAAAATTATTTTTTAATAATTATATGCTGGCGCGGAAAAAACGTCTATCCGGCTGAACGGCCAGCCGCGGAGCAAAACTCGGCCGGTAATTAATTTTTTATCCACCGGGCCGAAGCTTCGGGAATCTTTTGATGAATTCCTGTTATCGCCTAAAACATAGTACTCGCTGTCGCTTAAAGTTATAATTTCTTCGTTCAAACCGTAGGTTTTATCGCCTGATTGCAAATACGTTTCTTCAAGTTTTACGCCCAAAGGATTGGCTTGATTATAGACATAAGCAAACCCGTCTTTAATTTGAATCTTTTCTCCGGGCAGGCCGATAATGCGTTTTATAAAATACTCTTCATGGTTTCTTGGATACTTAAAAACTATTATGTCGCCTCGCTCGGGCGTATGAAAGCGATAGCTGATTTCATCAATTATCAAATATTCTTTATCGTAAAAATTAGGCTCCATGGAAGCGCCCTTAACATAAAACGGCTGGATCAAGTAATACCTGACTGGGATAATAATGGCCAAGGAAATCGCCACTACTTTAATTAATTCAAAAACATAGCTGAAAAAATTTTTCACCATAAAAATTGCTTATCTGATAATAAATAAGCTTATAACATAATTAATATTTTGTCTACCCATTATTATAACAAGTTAATCAAAAAAAAACAATAAAAAATCCCCGCGTAGGCAGGGATAAAAAGATAAGGAGCCAAGAATTCCATAAATTTCAGGAATTCAAGGCTCCAAAGGCTTACTCGCGGAGACGAATAAATCGATCGTCGCCGTCAAAAACATCATCCAACCAATGGATATTAAGCGCCCATAACCGGCAATTCCAATAAAAGTAGACTACTCCGCGGCGACGGTCGCCATTCAGTAAAATAGTGCGAGGCATAATAAAATAATGCTCGTCGCGCGACTCAACGGGAAAAATTTCCTTTCCCTCGGCCTGCTCTTTAAGCAATATGGCGGCTAAGCCTAGGCTGCCATAAGCCTGGACTTCGTCAGCCAGACGGAACATTGTGCTGCTGCTAATAAACGGCTGATCTTTTTGAACGGGGCAAAAAGAGTAATCCAGATTAACAAGATTAATTTTACCTTCTGGATTGTCGCTCTCCACGCTCCAGCCTTTATGAACAAGACCGGTGTCTTGGGCTTTAAGCGGCGCAATAACACCGCTAACCGATTTTCCGGCTCGCAAAACAGAATCATCTTTTTTTAACGGAGTTCGTATTTTCATTAGCGTCATTTTTCCATCTCCTTCTATGAAATATGATTATATTTAAGGTGCGATCTTGACTATAATTTATATTATAAAATATAATTTACGTCAAGTATTAAAATTATAATTTTAACATGAAAATTAGACTAATTTTAAAATAAGTTGTAGATTGTAATTATGGATAAAAAAATTGATTTATTAAATCCAAAGTTAGGCCAGCCTGAAATCATAGGAAAAATGCCGATAAAATCAAATAAAAACCCTAGCGCCGGGCAATTTAAGCCCATAGGGTTTATTTTAATTTTTCTCCTGGTGGTTTATGTAATTTTTTCTTTTAATAAAACGCCGGAAGAAAAATCATCTTCCTGGTTCTATAATCTGCCGATTATCAGCCAGATTAAGCATCTGGTGGAAAGCGCGGACGCTAAATTAAAAGGCGAAGCCGATGACCGGATAAATATTCTGCTGCTCGGCATCGGCGGGAAAAATCATGACGGCGGCCTTTTAACCGATACGATAATGCTGGTTAGCCTGAAGCCGAGCGAAAAAAAAGTGTCTTTGCTTTCTATCCCCCGCGACCTGGCCGTGCCGATAGAAAATATGGGCTGGCGGAAAATTAACAGCGTTAACGCTTACGCTGAAATGAAAACTCCGGGTACGGGCGGTTTAGCGGTCAGCCAAACCATCAGCGATATTTTTAAAATCCCGATTGATTATTATGTCACCGTGGATTTCGCCGGCTTTGAAAAAATTATTGACGATCTGGGCGGCATTAAAGTTAACGTAGAAAATACTTTTGACGATTACGCCTACCCGATATTAGGCAACGAAGACGCCCCATGGGAGCAAAGATTTGAGCATCTGCATATTGACAAAGGCGAGCAAACCATGAACGGCGAGCTGGCTTTAAAATACGTCCGCTCCCGGCATGCTTACGGCGTTGAAGGCTCGGATTTCGCGCGCTCGCGCCGGCAGCAAAAAGTCTTGGAAGCGGTTAAAGAAAAAGTTCTGTCGCTTAATGTTTTATTCAAGCCCGGCATGATTTCCAAAATAATTTCCGATATTAATGAAAATCACAGCACCAATTTAAAAATTTGGGAAATTGTTAAATTATGGGGGCTGGCTAAAGATATAAAAAGCGAAAACATCGCCACCCGCGTGCTTGATAATAGCCCGAGCGGCCTGTTAGTTGATACGATCGGCCTGGACGGCGCTTACCTGCTCTCTCCCAGAAGCGGAGATTTTTCGGAAATAAAATATTTGGTTAACAATATTTTTTCCGACGCGCCGGCGACCGATAAGGAAAAAGTCAAAATGGAAAAAGCCACGGTTGAAATCAGAAACGGCACCTGGATAAACGGACTGGCCAATAAAGCGGCCTTGGATTTGGAAAAATACGGCTTTACTATCGCGCGCATCGGCAACACCAGCCAGAAAAATTTTGAAAAATCGGTAATTTACGATTTAACTTACGGCGGAAAAATTCAAGCCTTGACGATTTTAAAAAATAGAACCGACGCTAATATCGCTTTGGGCATGCCCGAATGGCTGATAGATGAGCTGGCCAAAGAAATTCTGGGCGAAACCAACCCGATCCAGCCTGATTTTATTTTAATTCTCGGCCAAGCCGCGGACGAAACGCAGTCAGGCGCGGTTAATACGGAACAATAGGTAAAATGACAAATTTCCAATGACAAATGTCAAATCAATGTCAAATGGCTAAATAACAAATTAATTAATTTTTTGACATTTAGATTTTGGATTTGATTTGACATTAGTCATTTGTTATTATAAAAATTTATGGAAGAAACAAAAGACAATAGTAAATTTCTCCCTCTCGTCGTTATTTTCGGCCGGGCCAACGTCGGCAAATCAACTTTGTTTAATTGCTTAACCGAAAAACGCCAAGCCTTGATTTCCAATATCGCCGGCACCACCCGCGACTCTAACCTCGGCCAGGTTAAATGGAACGGCCGCGGTTTTGAAATTGTGGATACCGGCGGCATTATTGACTTAAAGCATCTGACCGAAAAAGGCGCCTCTACCGACGAGATTGCCGACCAAGTGCAAAGGCAAGCCAGCCAATATTTAAAGCGGGCCGATTTGGTTATTTTTTTAGTTGATAATAAAACCGGCCTATTGCCCCAGGACAAAGCCATGGCGCTTTTAATTAAAAAAAATGTTGACCCTAATAAGGTTATTCTGACCATCAACAAAGTTGACGCCCCTCGCGACCATTTAAAAACTTCCGAATTCTATAAATTATCATTTGGCGAACCTCGCCCGATTTCCGCGGCTAACGGCTCGGGCACCGGCGATTTGCTTGATCTTATAGTTAAAAAATTAAAATTAGAAGACGAAGAAGATGAAAATGAGGATAAAAAAGAAGCCCGGGAATTAGCAGTGAAAACAGCCGCGGAAAATTTAATCAAAGTTTGCATTATCGGCAAGCCTAACGTCGGAAAATCCAGCCTGTTAAATTCCCTTTTAGGCTACGAGCGGGTGCTTGTCAGTCCGGAGCCGCATACCACGCGCGAACCCCAGCACACAAAAATAATTTACCGGGGCCTGCCCATATTATTGATTGACACGGCCGGCATCAGTAAAAAAGGCGCGAAAACCAAAGGCTTGGAAAAATTCGGCATTGCCAAGTCATTAAACGCTTTATCTAAAAGCGACATCGCTTTAATGACCTTTGATATCAGCCAGGATATTACCCATCAAGACGCCAGGCTGATTGAAGAAATCGTTAACGCCCAAAAAAGCTTTATTTTTATCGCCAACAAATGGGATAAAATTAAAGAGCGGAACACAAAAAAATACACCGATTATATTTACGGCAAACTGCCTTTCGCCCGCTTCGCGCCCATCCAATTCACTTCGGCTCTAACCGGCGAAAAAATAAAAAAAATCCTGGACTTAACTTTGCAGATCGCCGAAGAAAGAAAACTAAAGCTTAGCGATTCCCAGCTTAATAAATTCCTGTCGCGCATCGTTAAAATTCATCGGCCGGCCAAAGGCAAAGGCGTTAAGCACCCGAGAATCCGCGAATTCAAGCAAACCCAGACTAACCCGCCGAAATTTGAAATGAAAATCGGCGCCAAAGAGGATCTGCATTTTTCTTATATCCGCTTTATTGAAAACCGCCTTCGCGAAACTTACGGCTTCTTAGGCACTCCGCTGTCCATCAGCGTAGCAAAAAATAAGAATGTCCACGGGCTGCATAAAGATTAAAAAAACCCAAACCTCAATGACCAATAACCAAACAAATCCCAAAACAATAAACTAAACAATAAAAAATTAAAATTTGGGGCTTGTGATTTTATTGGGTATTGGGATTTGGAAATTGGGATTTAATTATATTTCCAAAAATTAAAAATTATATGCAAATAATAGTCGGCCTGGGCAATCCGGGCGAACAATACGAGTACACCAGGCATAACGCCGGTTTCATGGCGCTTAACGTTTTAGCCGAGCGCCTCGGCCTAGTCTGGAAAACTAATAAAAAATTTAAAGCTGAAACGGCCGAAGGCCAAAACCTGATTTTAGTAAAACCGCTGGATTTCATGAATAATTCCGGCCTGCCGGTCAGCGCGGTTTTATCATATTACAAGCTGCTACCGAAAAAACTTGGCATTCTAAAAACAAAAAATGCCGATTTATCGGAAATTTTAACCGTTATCCATGACGACTTGGATATAGAGCTCGGTAAATATAAAATTTCCCTGGACTCCCGAAGCGCCGGGCATCGGGGCGTTCAGTCTATTATTGACCAGCTTAAAACTAAAAATTTCCAGCGTATTAGAATCGGCATTAAAACACCGCCATTAGAAAAAATTCCGGCGAACTTGGCACGCAGAAACGAAGTGGAGGCGGCCAAATTCGTCCTGCAGAAATTTAATAAAGAAGAAGAAAAAACTATAAATCAATTAATTCCTAAGGCCACTAAAAAACTATAGCATTTGAACTTACTCTTGCGAGCCTAGAAAATTTAGTGGAATTTTTAGGCGGAAGCGAGGATAGATAATTTATTTGCTTGAGCCGTTTAGGCGAGTTATAAATTATCCCGAGTGCAGCCTAAAAATTCCCTAAATTTTCTCCAGCTCGCGATTTTTGCGCCGCTTTATTAAAAAAGCGGCCCCGAGCGGAGCGGAAATAAAAAAACGGGAGTCAGCTTATGCTGTTCCCGATTTTGTTTTTTATAATATCCACAATTCTGCCTAGAAGCCCAGGGATAACCCCGATTTAAGGCTCCGGCTAAACCAGGAGGGAGGCTTAACTTTCACCGCTCCTAGGCAAAATTCTAAATACTATTTGTTGAGCATGTATAAAATATGTTATCATGAAAAAAGATAATTGCCAAAAATTAGATAGGTATAAAATAGCGCCCAAGATGCTACTTGCTTAGAAGGGATGCAAAATTTATAAATAATTAAGGAGGAAAACTATTTATTAATTAGGCCCTTAAGCAAGTAACAGACTGGACGCTATAAAATTTACCCCGTTAAATCCCAATCAAAGTTGGGACGCAAAGCGTATTTAACGGGGTGAATTCAATAGATTATATTATCATAACTTAAACCGTATGTCAAGGCTTATTTCCAATAATTCTACAGCAGACAAATTACAAAAATTGGGCTAAATTTGGTAAAATTTAGCCCAATCTTCATGCAATTAACTTAAATAATATATGAACGATCTTAAATATTGGCTGGCGCTAAGCCATTTTTATAAATTCGGCCCGGTCAAATTTAAAAAATTAAAAAACTATTTTTCTGATATTGCCAGCGCCTATAAAGCCTCGGCGAAAGATTATGTCCGCGCCGGCATTGAAGAGAAAGTGGCCGAAGAATTCATGATTTTCAAACATCAGGTTGAGCCGGATGAATTATTGGAAAATTTAAACAAAGAAAAACTAAAAGCTTTAACCATAGAAGACCCGTCTTACCCGAAACTTTTAAAGCAAATTTACGATCCGCCTTTTATTTTATATTACCGCGGCTCGCTGGAAGCTTTTAACGGTTTTCTCTTAGCCGTGGTGGGCGCCAGAAAATACAGCGCCTACGGAGCGCAAGTCACGGAAAAACTAGTCAGAGAGCTGGCTTTTAATAAATTAACCATTGTCAGCGGTCTGGCCTTAGGCATAGACACTCTGGCCCATGCGGCCGCCATCGAAGCCGGCGGAAAAACCATCGCGGTTTTAGGCTCCGGCTTAGACCAGCAAAATATCTACCCTTCGCAAAACCGCTATCTAGCCGATAAAATCCAAGCTCACGGCGGACTAATTTTATCAGAATATCCAATCGGCACCATGCCTTTAAAACATCACTTTCCCCAAAGAAACCGCATAATTTCCGGCTTAACGAGCGCTACTTTAGTCATTGAAGCCGGTGAAAAGTCAGGCGCTCTGATTACGGCTTTTCACGCTTTAGAGCAAAACCGGGAAGTTTTCGCCGTGCCCGGCAGTATTTATTCCGGCTCTTCGGAAGGCACTAACCGTTTAATCACTATGGGGGCTAAATTGGTAGCCGGCGCTAAAGATATTATTGAAACTCTGAATTTAGCCGAAGCGGCCGCCTATATTGAAAACAAAAAAATAATTCCGGAAACGAACGAAGAAGAATTAATTCTCGCCCGCTTGTCTTATGAGCCGGCGCATATTGACGAGCTTAAGCAATTGACAAAACTTGACACCTCGGTTATAAATAGTACACTTACTATCATGGAAATGAAAGGCATGGTAAAAAATTTAGGTAATATGCAATACGTGCTAGCCAGATAAACATAACTTGTCATCACCATGACATTTATTTTTTTATGAAATTAGTCATCGTTGAATCTCCAACCAAAGCGAAAACCATAGCTAAATTTTTAGGCTCTGATTTCAATATTGAGTCTTCTTTCGGCCATGTCCGCGACTTGCCGGTAAGCAAAATGGGCATTGATATTGAACATGACTTTGAGCCTAAATATGTCGTGCCGGCCAAAGCTAAAAAAAACCTTAAAATACTTCAAGCCTTAGCCAAAAAATCAGATAAAATCATCTTGGCTACCGACGAAGACCGCGAAGGCGAAGCTATCGCTTGGCATTTGGCCGAAGCTCTTAAAGTTGATCTAAAAAAAACCGACCGCATTGTCTTTCATGAAATCACTAAATCGGCGATTGAGCAAGCTTTAGAACACCCGAGAATTATTGATATGAAATTAGTCAACGCCCAGCAAGCCAGACGAATTCTTGACCGGCTAGTCGGCTACGAGCTCTCCCCTTTCTTATGGAAAAAAGTGGCTAAAGGCTTATCGGCCGGCCGCGTGCAATCCGTAGCCGTCCGCTTAATCGTTGAGCGCGAGCGGGAAATAAAAAAATTCATTACCGATGAATATTGGAGCATAACAGCATTGCTTTCCCCCTCTCATTACCAAGGAGAGGGCCGGGGTGAGGTTCCGTTTTTAGCCAGATTGAATAAAATTGATAATAAAACCATCAATAAGCTGGAAATTAAAAACGAGGAGGAGGCTAAAAAAATTTTAACCGCGCTTAACGGGGTCGAATACGTCGTCGCTAATTTGGAAAAAAAACAAACTAAAAAGCAGCCGCCCAAGCCTTTTACGACTTCCAGCCTGCAGCAAACCGCCAATCGCTGGCTCGGCTTCTCGGCCAAGCAGACTATGATGATAGCGCAGCAGCTTTATGAAATGGGCTTTATAACTTACATGAGGACCGACTCGCTGAATTTAGCGGAAAAATTTTTGAGCGAAGCAGCCGAATATTTAACCGCTAACTTAGGCTCTACCTACGCGCTTTCATCCCCGCGCCGCTTTAAAACTAAATCCAAAGGCGCGCAAGAAGCGCATGAAGCTATCCGGCCGTCCGAAGCCTCGCGCGCTCCGGAAACGGTTGAAAGCGACCTGAATCCCAACCAAAATAAATTATACAAATTAATCTGGCAGCGCGCCTTAGCCTCGCAAATGAGCGAAGCCATAGTTGATGCTACCGTGGTTGATGTTGATGCTAAAAATACCCCCTACCAATTCAGGGCTAACGGCCAAATTTTAAAATTCAAAGGTTACTTAAAAATTTATCCGGAAGCCAGCCAGGAAATTGAACTGCCGGAATTAAACATAAAAGAAAAGCTGGAGTTAGAGGAAATAAAGCCGGAACAGCATTTTACCAAGCCGCCGGCCAGATATTCGGACGCCGGGCTGGTTAAAGAATTGGAAAAATACGGCATCGGCCGGCCGTCAACTTACGCTCCGACCATAGCGACCATCGTTGACAGAAATTATGTCCAGCGCGACGAGAACAAACGTTTAGGGCCGACCGATATTGCCTTCGTGGTTAACGACTTATTGGTTGAGCACTTTCCTAAAATCGTGGATTTCCAATTTACCGCCAAGCTGGAAAACGATTTGGATTCAATCGCTGACGGCAACGTTGAATGGCAGCCGGTAATTAAAGAATTTTATGAGCCCTTTCACGCAAATTTAGAAAATAAATACGAAGTTATAAATAAAAATGACATCATGCCTGAAGAAAAATCAACCGAGGTGTGCGATAAATGCGGCGCGCCCATGATCATTAAAACCGGCCGTTACGGAAAATTCTTGGCTTGCAGCGCTTTTCCTGAATGTAAAAACATTAAATCAATGCCCGGCGCGGATAAAAACGGCAACGGCCAGGCCGACAGCGAAGAAATTAAGGAGCTAAAAGAAAAATACAAAGCCGAGGTTTGCGAAAAATGCGGTTCGGCTATGGCGGTTAAAGTCGGAAAATTCGGCCCGTTTTTAGCCTGCTCGGCCTACCCAAAATGCAAAAATTTAAAAAATATCGGCGGCGGGAATAACGGCACCGGCATAACCTGCCCGGTTTGCGGTAAAGGCGAAGTCGTGCAAAAGCGCAGCCGCCGCGGCCTGTTTTACGCTTGCAACCAATATCCAGCCTGTAAAACCGCTTTCTGGGGTAAACCGACCGGAGAAAAATGCCCGGATTGCGACGCCCTATTGATTGAAGACGCTAAAAAGGGCGAAGTTAAATGCTCCAACAAAGATTGCGGATATATAAAATAAAGGGAAAAAATAAAAAAACAGTTTGGCTCTCCCGTGTTCGCATTTTAAATACATTTCAAAATCACCCGGGGGTTCGGGGGTTGGAGTTGGCGCCAAGGCTTACAGCAGGAAGATTAATTAATAAGATAGCCAATCGGAAACCCCCGAGACTTTTTGCTTACTTTTTAGTCATAAAAAGTAAGTCCTAGCGAAGCGCCACGAATGCCAAAATTTTCAAAAAAGTATACAAAATTATTTAAATAAATATTTAATAAACAATTAAAAAAGAGCTATTTAGCTCTCTTTTTTTATTTTACAAATTTATTTTTTTATCCGGCCGCGGTTAATAAGGCGTCAAAAATAAAGCGGGTCAGGCTATAAGCCGCGAGAATTATAATCAAACCGATGACCGATTCGGTTAAAACTTTTTTCGCCGATAAAACTTTCGCCTCATTCCCGGCCGAAGTCATCCATAAAAATCCGCCGTAAATAATCAGGCCTAAAAATATTATCCCGATCAGCGATAAAAAAGTGCCGATTAAGGCGCCGATAATCTCCGGGATGGATCGGGGGTTACTAAAACCGGCCGCTTCCGCGGTTGTTTTTAAATACTCCATCATTTTTTGATATGCCGAATCGTTCATAATATCTAACTCATTAATTAATTTTTACGCGCTTGCTTCTTTTTTTCCGCCCGATTTTTCATAAGTTCCACTAATTTTTTTACGCCTTCCATGATTAAGGGCAGATAAGAAGCGCTATGCTCAATTTTTTCTTTTACCATTTTTACGAGTTCATCAAACTTATTAAGCCGCTCGCGAGTTTCTTTCAGCACTTTAAAAAACTGCTGTAAAATTCTGGCTAAATAATAAATCGCCCAGCAAGAAAATATGGTAAATAATAAAACCGATAAGGCAATAATTATATTTAATAAATCGCGGCTATCGTTGATTAACGGCATAATATTATAAATTAAAATTTAAAAATCAAAATGTAAAATAATAGCTTAAAACCTAACCACCCGCCTGATTATAATTTAAGTTTACTGCAAATCCAATCGTTTTTTAATTTTTCCGACGATCTCTTCGGTCGTGAAATGCGCTTTGACCAAATAGTCATTCGCTCCTAAATCCAAAGCTTTTTTATTATCTTCTTCCTGGCCTAAATTAGTAAGCATAATAACCGGCACATTCTTAACCACTTTATTGCTATGCGAACGGATTTCTTTTAAGACCTCAAAACCGTCCATAGCCGGTAAAATAATATCCAAGAGAACAACCGCCGGCATAAATTCGCCGACTTTTTTTACGGCGTCTTCCCCGTTGGCCGCCACGGCGACATTAAAACCTTCTTTCTTTAATTTTTTATAACAAATATCGCGCAGAAACGAATCGTCTTCAACCAATAATACTTTAACGCCGTCGCTGGTGTCTTCTTCTTTTTCTTTATCAGTTTTCTCTTCTTTTCCATTATTAGCCCCGGCCGGATTGTCCAATATTTTTTTTACTTTTTCCACGACCTCGGCCGGATTAATCTGGGTTTTAACTATATAATCAGCCGCGCCCAATTTTTTTATTTTTTCTATTTCAACGTCCTGGCCGGAATTGGAAATTACGATTATCGGAATTTTATTATCTTTTTTTTGCAAATTTTCCAAAACTTCATAACCGTTCATTATCGGCATAATTATATCAAGTAAAATCATATCCGGCCGCCATTCTTCAATTTTATTCAAGCCGTCTTCTCCGTTAACTTCCGCCGCCACTTCAAAGCCTTCAAGCTTAAATTTTGACGATAAAACGCTGGCCAAAGCATCCTCGTCTTCAATTATTAAAACTTTTTTATTTCCCTCGTTGGAAATTTTATTTTTTTTAGTTGGCATATAAATTTTATATAATAAACTATAAATTAGCTGTCTTATTGATTGGGATAAAAAAGCTTACTTCCGTGCCCTTGCCTTCTTCGCTTTTTAAGCTAACCTGGCCGTCATGCTTTTCAATAATATTCTTGACGAGAAATAAGCCCAAACCGGTCCCTTCGGTTTCTAACTTAACCACATTAGCCGCCCGGAAAAACTTAGAAAACAGTTTCGGCTGATCCTCGGCCGGGATGCCGACTCCTTGGTCTTTAATTTTAACATGAAAATACTGTTTGTCAACTTCAATAATCACTTTAATTTTACCGTATTCGGGAGTATATTTTATGGCGTTAGAGAGTAAATTCTGTAAAACCATAATCATTCTTTCTTTGTCTAAAAATACTTTTGGCAATTTAGGCGGTTTTTCAACCGTTAACTCTTGATGGCTTTTAACCGCCAGACTCTCAACATTGCTGATGGCCGTATCTAGGACTTCTTGAAAATTAACTCTTTCAAAGTTAAAGCCAAATCGGCCTTCTTCAATGCGGGAAACATTTAATAAATCATTAACCAGCCTGATAATTCTTTCGTTGCTTAAATAGCCTTTATTTAATAATTCTTGCTGTTCTATGCTTAACTTCCCGGCATCACCGTCCAAAATCATCTTAATTACCCATTTAATAGCCGACAAAGGGGTTCTTAATTGATGGGCGGCGATGGAAATAAATTCTGATTTCATTTTATCAATGGCCTTCTCGCGCGTAGTGTCATAAAATATTTTCATAACGCCAAGCGGTTCATTGTTAAGGCTTAAGACTTTGGCCGTAATAACTTTAAAAGTTGTTCCTTGGGCATCTTCTTTTAAGCTGGCGTCTTTCAAGGTAATTTCTTCGGATATAAAATTATGGTCTTTACCACCTTCGCTGATTGGCTTGATTTCATAATCGGTTTTAATAATTGGCTTGAAATTAGACATGCTGAATTTATTATCCGTAGCTACCTGCCGGCCCAAATCGGCGCTATTTAAACCGAAAACTCTGGAAGCGGCCGGATTGATCATGCCGATTTTATAATCCTTATCTAAAACAATAATTGGATCGGTAAAATTGGCGATAATAGCTAAAGTTTTATTTTCTTCTTCCTCCATTTCCCGCCTGGCCTCGGTATTATCTTCCAATATGTTAATCAAGGCTTTTTTTGATTGGTCCAGCTCCTTAACTTTAATTTGCAATTCATTGGTTTTTTTATTGACTATTTTTTCCAAGCTTAAATTCAGCTCTTCTAACTTATCGGCCAATTCTTCGGCTCTTTCCTCTTTTTCAACTTCTTTATTGGTTGACCTGATTAATAAATAGCCGATCATTATATAAAGCAAGAACACGGTAATATTAACCAGCCTTGCCCGCATGTCTTGAGTTAAAAATATTTGGGCCAATAAAATCAAGCCGATTAAAGCCACGAGCAATTCGGTAAGGATAACTTTAATTTCAAACAGCTTTCTTTTGATAATGGCGTAAGTGGCTAGGCCCAGCCAGACAATTGAAAAATAAACCGGGGCGTCAAGATAGGAAAAAAATTTTTCCGGGAAAAAAAGCGGTAAAATTCCGTAAAAAAGAAAAGCGCCGAAAAAATAAACCGAAATACCGGTTATAAAATATTTCATTTGCAGCCTTTTAGCGCCGATGCTTTTACGGTAAAAGCTGATTAAATAATAAAAAGGGATAATCAGCATCGGTAAAATTAAAACTCTGGCCAGCTGATTTAGCGGACCGGCCGTGGCCAGGCCGATAAACGGATATTGGTTGGAAACTTCATAAATTATATAAGGCGTGGCTAAAGAAATAATGGATATGGCCGCTGATAAGCCATACCAAAAAATAAATTTTAATTTAAAAAACTTGGTTTTCCCCGTGAAATAATAAATAAAAATCACGTAAGAGCTGGCGGCTAAAGCGGTAAGCCAAGTCGCCTTAGTCCAGAACAGTTTGTTATCGAAAAAGAACACTCCAGCCCAAGCGAAAGCCGAAATCGCCGAAAAAAAAGCCACCCAGCCCAAATAAAAAGCTTCTTTGCTTTTGCCTTTTGACCAAATCAAAAAAGCAAAAATGCATTGCAAAAAAGCCGCGAGAAATAAGGCAATCGGCCTAAGCTGGGCTAAATCCATAAAAATTATTAATTATTTTTTGACTTATTTTCCAAATCTTTTATTTTATTTTTTAACTCAATCATTTTTAATTCCCTGCCTACCGTCTGTTTTTGAAATCTCTCCAGTTCGGCGACTTTACCGTCTAGCTCCCGGTTAGCCGCGGTTAATTCCCGGCCACGCTTAGTAAGATTCTTACTTTGCTCGTCTAGCTGCTGCATTTTTTCTTCAAATGATTTTTCGCGCTTAAACAGCATTTTAGCGCCATGGCCGGAGAATGACCCGACTATCACGTAAAAAATCGCGATAGTTATAGTTTTAGTTAAAGCGATGGGCAAGCTTTGAAATTCTATGGTTGGCAGGCCGTAACGGGGAATATGGCTGATAATTCCGTAATACTCGGCGATAATTAATAAATTAATTGAAGCGCCGGCGGCAATGGCGGTTATGATTGAGCCTTTAGAGCCGAAAATCAATGAAGCTGAAACCACGGGCAGAAAAAAGAAAACCGTGGAGATGCTTTCAACTCCGCCGGCCGAATGCATAATGATGGTAAAAAAAACCAATTCAACGATAATCTGCGTATAGCTGATTAAAGCCAGCAATTTTTCGGAAAAAACTTTTTCCACTTTTTTTTGCGCGAAATGCAAAGCAATATTTATGGCGGAAAAAGCCACGAACAATAAAACCATGGCGGCGAAAGAAAACTCAACGTTAGAATGGCTGATGGTTTTAGTTAAAATGCCGATTAAAAGGATGCCAACCATGTAAACCCAGCGAATTTTAATAATCCACGCGTTAGTGACAATCCTTCTTTCTAAATTTACATCAAAATTTTTCGGCATAAATTACAGCGATAAAAAACGCTTAAAAAATCGCGAAGAGCTTAAGCCAATCCCCGACCGCTAGCTCCTGCGCCCTGATTTTCGGATTAAAGCCGGCCTTAGTTATTTTATCCTCGGCTTCAGCCTGATTAATCATCAGGCCGGCCGCCAAATTATTCTTTAGCATTTTTCTTTTGGCGCTAAAGCCGAACTTCACCAGCCGAAAAAATTCTTTTTCCTTTACTTCCGGCTTTTCGCTCTTAGCTTCTAGTTTTATTATTGCGCTATCAACTTCCGGCGCCGGCCAAAAACACTCCCTGGAGACTAACTTAATTATTTCCGGCTTGGCATAAAATTGCGCTGACACGGCCAAGAGGCTCATTTTCCCCGGCTTAGCCGTTATCCGTTCGGCCACTTCTTCCTGTAGCATCAGCACCATAAGCTCGGGCTTTATTTCAGTTTCCGATAAAAATTTTCTTAAAAAAAATGAAGTGATATTATACGGCAGATTCGCCACAATTTTATACCCCTCTTTAGCAAAGGACGGTAGAGAGGATTTTAATATATCGCCATTCACCACCTCTACATTTTTAATCCCCTTGGCCGCTAAGCCGATACGCAAAACTTCGGCTAGTTTATCGTCAAGTTCAACGGCGATTACCCGCCCGGCTTTTTTCGCCAATTTGGCTGTTAAAAAACCCAAGCCGGGGCCGACTTCCAAAACCGTATCGTTAGACGTCAGGCCGGCCGCGGCCGTAATCTGGTCATAAATCTCTTCTTCTATAAGAAAATTCTGACCCTTAGAACGCGCCGGCTTGATATCGTAGAGGCGGCAAAGTTCTTTGGTTTGTTGGAGTAAATCCATTTCTTGTTTTTCTTATTTAATCTTATCTCTAAATCCTGCTATAATATAATCAGCAACTTTTACAATTCTATCCAGCAAATTTGAATCAGCCTTGCTCATGCCGCAGCCAGAACAGCCGCCGGGCGTTGCTAACACACCGTTGTCCATTTCAGTCATAGTCATGCCTGCGGCAATAATTGAATCGCCCGGCTTATATCCGGCCATTGAAGTTTGCGTCTTGGAAAATAAAGCCATGGTGCCGGAACCGCCGGCCATAGTGCCGTTAATCTCCGATTTGGTTGGGCAGGTTGCCTCATTTGTTATTGTTGCACATAAGGTACTGCCCGTACCAATACAACACCTGCAACCAGCCGCAGTACAACATGATAAACTACATTGTATTTCCTTAGTATTGGTTAAACCTATCGGATATGAATAAGTTCCAGAAGCTTCCACGGCTTTCTGCCAGCGAACTTTTGGCAAATAATAATAATATCCGCTGACTAAAATAATAATGATAAAAGTCAAAGCTAAAAGTAATTTTCTCATAGTAACTTTATTATACCATTTTTTATAAAATATGAAAAAAATTTTCCTTATCAGCTTAATATTTTGCCTAATATCGCCTAATATTGCTAAAAGCGCCGCTTTGCTAGCAGGCAGAATATTACTGCAAATTGAAGAAAAGGGCCAGGCCTGGTATGTTCATCCGGAAAATCAAACCAGATATTACTTAGGAACGCCGACCGACGCTTTTAATCTAATGCGGAAATTAAGCATTGGCATCAGCGATAAAGATTTGACGAAAATACCAATCGGTATTTCGGACAATAATTACCCAGACAGCGATTCGGATGGCCTTTATGATAATTTAGAAGACGCTATCGGCACGGATAAACAAAATAAAGATACTGACAATGACAGTTATAACGATAAAGAAGAATTGGACAACGGATATAACCCTCTTGGCGAGGGAAAACAACCTGTTGATAAAAAATTCACTCAAAAAAATTCCGGAAAAATATTTTTGCAGGTGGAAAAAAATGGCGAAGCTTGGTATGTTGAGCCCTTAGCGCAAAAACGATATTTTTTAGGACGGCCGGCCGATGCCTTCAAAATAATGAAAAACTTCGGTCTGGGAATTACTAACGCTGATTTGCAAAAAATTCCTATCAGCCTTTTGTTGATTAATGATATCCAAAATACGGATAATCCTGCGCCTATTACAACCACCGGAGATGTAATGCAATTAGCGGCCGCGGCCATAAGAAAAGTTAACATAGAGCAAACCCTGTTGTATTTCACACCCAACATGCATAAATCAATTGAATACTCTCTGCGACATATGAGAAAAGAAGATTTGCTCATACTGGCAAATATACTTTCCGGCAGCAGCCTGCAGTCGACTACGGAAAACAAAAAAGCCTATTTTAATGAAGTGTATTTTCAAAACGAAAAACATCAGGTATATTTTTACGTAGAAAAACAGCCGGATGGCAAATGGCTGATAACGAATTTATAACACTACAATTATTTTTTGTATTTGAAAATGATAATTTAAATAAAAAGACACGCTTACATTAGGTTAAGCGTGTTTTTTTATTTCGCCGTCAATAAAATTATGCTAATGGTTCCGAGAATCAACCCGGCTAAAACCGTCGGGCTTAGGCTTTCTTTAAAAATAAAAACTCCGGCTAACGCGCCTACTATAAGGCTACCGATGCCGTAAGCCGGCATGGCTACGGATAAAGGAGCGCCGAATTTAAAAGTATAAAAGAAAAAAATGATCCCGGAAGCCAAGAGAACGCCTGTCAGACTAGAAATATAATAACCTTTGGCCGAAAAATTAACCCCTCCGTTATAAAAAGCGTAAATTAAAAAAGGAATGGCTACGAGCAATTGGGCTAACGAGATAATAAAAAGTGCCAAAAAATAATTTATTTCATTGCCTAAAAATTTGAATAAAACATCAGAAAAAGTCCAAGCTAAAATTGTCAAAATTAAAAATAACAGCCAAAGCATAATTTTATTTTTATTGTCACGCTTGAGTTAAATTTAGAAAATTTTCGTGCGAGGACTGTTTGAGGCCGTGTTAAGCGGCCGAGTTCCGCAGTAGAAAATTTTCTAAATTTAACTCAAGTTCTACTGTTGTCGTAATCAGTATAATTAAATTACTATATTTACTAACTTCCCTTTCACAAATCCTTTACTTTCCGCATATATTCTATAACTCCTTTCTCGCAATGATTTTCAGTATAATCAACAGCAAAATCCATTTTTTTATCAGCTAAAAGCTCTCTTTCTCCAACAAAAACAAATTGCATTTTTAAACCGCGCCGATTAAGCTCTTCGGCCATGGCGACATCGGATGGGCTATCGCCAAAAGCGATAAATTGTTCCGGTCTAATTTTCTTTTTATCAAGCCATGCCAACGCTCTTCCCGCCCCGAGGTGCTTGCCGACATGCTTATTTTCTATATCAGTCGCGATGCGGGAAGGGTCAATTTTATAGTCATCGGTCAATTTATATTTTACTAATAACTCAGCCAACGCTTGATTTAATAAATTCTGCTCCTCTTTAAATTTTTCCAACTCTAAATTATCAAGCATCTCTATTGAAATCATCGTTTTTTTGGTCTTATCATAAAACATTGTTGCCGAGAATCTTTGATTTACTAAAGCCATCACTTCTTTTTGTAGCCATTCAGGGACGGATATGGACTCATCAATATACAGCTTCTTTTCTCCTTGGTCATTAAAAGTTACCGTTACCGCCCCTTTTTCGCCAACAGCTAATAAATTATGTAAAATTTTTTTATTAGCCACCATTTTTTCCAAAGGCTCAATAATTTTTTCCAACATAAAATCCGTAGCTCGGCCCGTGTTTAGCGCTACCGGTTCGCCTGCTTCCAACCTTTTAATTAATTGAAAAAATATTTCTGGTTCTGTCACCTTTTTTTCGCTAGGATGGGTTAACACGCCGTCGACATCAAACAGCCAAGCATGTTCAACCGGCTTAAACTGCTCTTTATTTTCTTCTTTTATTTTTTCTTCAAACATATTTTATTTACCGCTTAAATCACAATATTAATCAGCTTCCCTTTAATAAATATTATTTTCACCACTTCTTTTCCCTCCAGCCATTTTATGATTTTTTCGCTTGCCAAAGCGATTTTTTTTGCTTCATTTTCGCTAATATCAGCCGAAACTTCAATCATATCGCGCACTTTGCCGTTTATCTGAATAACTAAATTAATAGTTTCGTCTTTAACCATCACCGGATCATATTCCGGCCATTTTTCTTTAAAAATACTTTGCTTATACCCTAACCCGGACCACAGCTCTTCGGCCAAGTGCGGCGCGAACGGACTTAGAAGTATCAAATATAAAGTATAGTGTATTGGATATATTTTCTCTTCTTTCTCCAAAACATTAGCTAATATCATTAAAGCGCTAATTGCTGTATTAAATCTTAAATTTTCAATATCTTCAGTAACCTTTTTAATGGTTTTATTGACAATTAATTCCAACTTTTTTTCTCCTCCTTGATACTTTATACTTGATACTTTATACTGCATTTTCCAGATTTTCTCTAAAAATCTAACCTGGCCGATAATGCCTTTAGTATTCCAGGGCTTCATGTCTTCAAGCGGCCCCATAAACATTTCAAACAAGCGCAAAGCGTCGGCGCCGTACTGCTTTACCACGTCGTCAGGGTTAACCACATTACCTAGAGACTTGGACATTTTGCGGCCGTCTTCGGCTAAAATTATGCCTTGATGCCTTAATTTCTTAAACGGCTCGTCAAAATCAATATAGCCCAGATTATGCAAAACTTTGGTAAAAAAACGGGAATAAAGCAAATGCAAAACCGTGTGTTCGGCGCCGCCGACGTATAAATCAACCGGCAGATATTTTTTTATCATGGCTTTATCCGCGAAGGCTTTTTTATTGTTCGGGTCAGAGTAGCGGAAATAATACCAGGACGAGCAGACAAAAGTATCCATAGTATCCGCTTCCCGGCGCGCCGCGCCGCCGCACTTCGGGCATTTTACTTTATGAAAACTTTTTGATTTCATTAAAGGCGACTCGCCGGTTGGCATAAAATCCACGTCAGTCGGCAGTTTAACCGGCAAATCTTTTTCCTTGACCGCGACCTCGCCGCATTTAGCGCAATAAATTATGGGAATCGGCGCGCCCCAATAACGCTGGCGCGATACCAGCCAATCGCGGATTTTATAATTTACTTTTTTAAAGCCGATTTTTTTCTCCTCCAGCCAGGCGGTGATTTTTTCCCTCGCTTCTTCCGAGGTTAGGCCGTTATATTCGCCTGACTCAACTAAAATTCCGTCATCGCAGTAAGCAAAATCGCCGTGAAAATATTTTTTCCAGGCGAATTGCTGATTTTCAACGTTAATAAAAGATTCAATCTCATTCTCCGGAATCCAAACTGCTTCATGCCTATCTTTCTCATTTTGATCAACAATCTCTTTTTCTTCATTCTCTAAATCAAAAATAAGATAATAAAAATGCGCGATTACATTTGAGCCTTTATGCGGCCTATAAAATTCGGCGTAGGTGGAGCCAGGAATTTGTTTTACGAATTTTAAATTTTTGTAGCCGGTCTCTTCTTTAATTTCTCTTAGCGCGGCGCCAACCAAGCCTCCTCCGTCAATCCCGCCGGTCGGAAAAGATTGCCAGCCGGTTATGCTCCATTTTAGGCAAAGATATTTATTATCTTTCGGATTCTTTACGATAGCGCAAACTACTTCGCGTTTTTCCGTCTCCTTATCGGCTTTCGCCGGATTTTTTTGATCCAGCCAATAAGGAACAATAACATTTTTTATCGGCAAATTATATTTCTTGGCGAATTCAAAATCACGCTCATCATGCGCCGGCACGGCCATAACCGCGCCGGTGCCGTAATGGGCTAAAACATAATCGGCCGCGAAAACCGGAATAGTTTCATTATTAAAAGGATTGATTAATTCCACGCCCTCTAGCTTAACGCCGGTTTTTTCTTTAGTATCGGCCATTCTCTGCAGTTCGGTTTTCTTTTTAGCCTGGTTAATATATTCTTCCACTTCCGGCCAATTAGTAATTTGATTTTTTAGATCCTGAATCAACTTATGCTCCGGAGCTATCACGGCATAAGTCATACCGAAGACCGTATCTAAACGAGTCGTATAAACTCTAATTCGTAATTCGCAATTCGTAATTCGCAATTCAAATTCCGCGCCAGCGGATTTGCCGATCCAATTTTTCTGCGCCGCTTTAGTTGATTCCGGCCAGTCAACTTTATCAAGACCGTCTAGCAAGCCCGAGGTAATGCGTTTCTCGGCCTCCGTAGCTTTAGCGAAGGACGGCTCTATAAAATCGGTAATCTTAAAAAACCATTGCTCCAGATCTTTTTGACTCACCGGGTTTTTACAGCGGTCGCAAACTCCGCCCTCGGCCTGCTCATTAGCCAAAACCGTGTGGCACTTACCACACCAATTCACCTTGGCCTTATTTTTATAAGCCAAGCCGTTTCTGTATAGCAAAAGAAAAAACCATTGCGTCCATTTATAATAATCCGGATCGGAAGAATTCACTTCTCTGGACCAATCATAAGAAAAGCCCATCATCTTCATCTGCTTGGTGAAATTCTCAATGGCTTTTTCAGTGGTGATTTTAGGATGGGTTTTCGTCTTAACCGCGTAATTTTCCGCCGGCAGGCCGAAAGCATCCCAGCCCTGCGGATGCAAAACGTTTTTGCCTTTCATCCTTAAATAGCGCGATATAATATCCGTCGCCGTGTAGCTTTCTACGTGGCCGGCGTGCAGTCCGTTAGACGACGGATAAGGGAACATATCCAAAATATATTGTTTGTCCGCCCGGCTTTTATCGTCGGCCTGAAAAAGCTTCGGCTGTTTAGCCCAAAATTTTTGCCATTTGGCTTCTATTTTTTTGTGATCATACTTTTCCATAATGCGTTTATTTTATCCTAAAATTGGCGAAAAGGCAAATAAATTATTTTTTATAAATCAACCAATTCTTTTTATCTTTCAGCCTGACTAATACATATTCTCCTTTTAATTTTTTACCAACTAAATTAAATTTCATACTGCCCCGCTCCAGACTGCCGTCAAGCGCCTGCCATTTACCCTGATCATAAATTTCTACCGTGCCGGCGCCGTACTCGCCTCGCGGAATCACGCCGGAAAAATTTATATAATCAACCGGATGGTCTTCAACTTCAACCGCCAATCTTTTAACCCCGGCTTTTTCCGGCACGCCTTTAGGCACGGCCCAAGATTTTAAAACTCCGCCGTGCTCCAACCGAAAATCATAATGCAAATGGCTGGCTTGATGCTTCTGTACTACAAAACGCGACAAATTCTGTTTTTTCACCGCGCCTTTCGGCTCGGGCGTCACGAAAAATTTTCTTTTGGCTTGATACTTTTCTAAAGCCATATACTTAATTATATTTATAATAATTGCTTGGGCTAAATTTGGTAAAATTTTCGTACGAGGACTGTTTGAGGCAGCGTAGCTAGCCGAGTTCCGCAGTAGAAAATTTTATAAATTTAGCCCAAGCTTCATGTAGTTAATAATTTTATAAAAGCAGGCTTAATCCGGATAAAGGACTAAGCCTGCTTGAAATATAAGCGGAGATTATCCGGCTCTCGCAACCTTACTTTTTATTGCCATTACGTATTTCGTCCTTAATCATCGGAGCGATTACTTCTCTATGAAAGTTAAAAGCGCAAAAAACCGCTACGGCAATGACGGTAGTCCATAAGCCGTCCTTATTGCCTTCGGCTGATTGGCAAAAATGAGTGGTCTTAAAAATATTGCCGCTGGAAATATAAATCTGTTTTCTTTCATCCCAGGCTTTGTCCGGGTCAAACTCAATGCCTAAAGTCGTGGCTAACATGGTCGCGGCCAAATCTTCGGCGTATTCGCCGGTCTTTTTCGCCACTTCGCCGAAAGAATGGTGCTCGGATAAATAGCCGTAATTATTTTCATCGCTCGGCTTGGCTAAGCCGATGGCGGCCGAAACCAAGCGGTTAGGCTCGTTGGTCTCGCTTTTGGCCATAACGCAAAAAACTATTTGGCCGGGATAAAGCATTTTTTCGCCTTTTTCCTTGGAAACAACATGGCAATTAGGCGGAAAAATACTGGAGACAGTCACTAAATTGCATTTTTCAATGCCGGCATTTCTTAAAGCTCGCTCAAAAGAAGCCAGCTTGTCCTTATGGACGCCGACCCCTTTGGTAAAAAACATTTTCTTTGGTGTGAACATACTCTTTTCTTTCTTTTTTATTATTAAGTAAAAAAACAAACGCCTGACAGCGTGGTTTAATTATACAGCTTTCAAATTATTTTGCAATGATTATTTTTTGCAGCTTTTTTACGGCCGCTCCGCTGACCCGCATGCGTTTTCTTTTTCTTTTTTCTCGCGCCTTAAGCCGCTTTTCCATTTCCCGCTCCAGTTTGTCCAAACTTTGTTTATTCATAAATAAATGTTATAATATTTATACCCCATAAATCTACAAATCAACTACGAATATGCAAATATTTTATAATATATTTTTCTATTATTCGTAAATTTGTAGCAGATTTGTAGATTTGCGGGAGAGATATGTGTTAGTTAATTTAATGATAAAGCTAATCTCAATAAATTTCAATGATAAATATTACTAAGCCATTCTATAAAACTTGGTGGGGCGCGGGTTTAGCCGTTATTTTAACCGCGATTTTAATTTTTATAACGGCAATCGGCTTTTATTTTTTTGCCAGCGTGAAAAAATCTAAATTAGAAATAAGCCAAACCGGCCTGAAATTAAGCGGACAGCAATATAGCGCCGCCGACGGCGATCATTATTGGCTGAGCGCGGACAAAGCTAAAATTACCATAGTTGAATTCGGGGATTTCGCTTGTTCGGACTGCGGAAATGCTTTTTATACCATTAGAGAAATCAGCTTAAAATACAAAGACGACGTAAAATTGATTTGGCGCGATTACCCGGCTCAAATATGCTCGGATATTTTAACCTTGGCGGGTAGATGTACCGGCGAACAGGGCTTATTCTGGCCTATGCATGATAAGTTATTTCAAAACCAAACCGCCATAATTTCCTTGATCAATCCAAACGAAAATCAATGCAGCAACGACGATAAGATAAAAATTACCGAACAATTACTAATTTTAGCTAACCAGATCGGCGTTGATACAGCCAGATTTAACGATTGCCTAACCAAGCAAAAATATCTGCCGCAAATTCAAAAAGACCTGGCGGACGGCCAAACCTTCGGCATTACCGGCACGCCGACCTATTTTATCAACGGCTATAAAATTGCCGGCGATATACCGTATGATGTGTTTATTAAAATAATTGAGGAGCTTAAAAAATAATTTTATATTATGATACAAATCAGAATCCACGGCCGCGGCGGCCAAGGTGTAGTAACGGCCGCGGAATTAATCGCTATTGCCGCTTTTAAAAGCGGAAAGCAAGCGCAAGCTTTCCCTTCTTTCGGCGTGGAAAGAACCGGCGCTCCGGTGGAAGCTTACGTCCGCCTGGATGATAAGCCGATCATAATCAGAGAGCAGATTTACCGACCGGACATCTTAATTATTCAAGATGCCAGCCTGCTTGAAACTACTGATATGGCCAAGGGCGCGACCAAAAAAACCATTACTATTATTAATACGGCAAAAAACAAACAGGACATGAAAATTAATCTGCCTCAAGCCAATATTCAGACGATTGACGCCACTAAAATCGCTTTGGAAATAATCGGTAAAAATATCGTTAACACGGTAATCTTGGGCGCTTTCGCTAAAATAACCGGCTTAATCGGCCTGCCAGAGCTTAAACTGGCAATTGAAGAAAAATTTTCCGGCAAGCAAAATTTAATTGATAAAAATATTAAAGCCGTGGAAAAGGCTTACCGAATATAATTTATTTTATATGAAAATCACCGTTCAGCCTTCTACTTCCATAACAAATAAAACCGGCTTCTGGCGCACCAACCGGCCGAAATTTATATATGAAAAATGCACCTCTTGCGGCATCTGCACGCGTATTTGCCCCGAAGGCGTAATCAAAAAATTTTCAGATAAAGCCAAGCCTTATTATGATTGCGATCTTGATTTTTGCAAAGGCTGCGGCTTATGCGCCGTTGAATGCCCGTTTAAGGCCATAGAAATGGAATTAGACGAAAAATAAAATTATTTTATGGACAATAAAAATAAACAACAAATTTTAGAAGGTTCCAACGCCATAGCGCAAACTATCAAGAATATTAAACCGGCGGTTGTTTCCGCCTACCCGATTACCCCGCAGACCCATATTGTTGAAGATCTGGCTAAATTTAAAGCCGATGGAGAAGCGAATTACGAATACGTGCGCGCCGAATCTGAATTCGCGGCCGCTTCTATCGTCTTAGGAGCGTCAGCCGCCGGCGCGCGCGCTTACAGCGCCACCAGCTCGCAAGGGCTTCTCTTAATGGCCGAGGTTATTTATAATATTGCCGGCATGCGCCTGCCGATTATTATGACTTGCGCTAACAGGGCCGTATCAGCTCCCATAAATATCTGGAACGACCAGCAGGATGTTATGGCGGTTCGGGACGCGGGCTGGATTTTACTCTTCGCGGAAAACCACCAGGAAGCGGTCAACCAGCATATTATGGCTTTTAAAATCGCCGAGCAGTTGAAATTGCCGGTCATGGTTAATGTTGACGGCTTTATTATGACGCATAGTTATGAGCCGGTGTTTATCCCAACGGCCGAGCAGATTAAAAAATATCTGCCGGATTATAAGCCTGAAACCGGCCAATATTTAGACGCGGCCAATCCGGCCACTTTGGGCGCTTTAGCCACGCCGGCGCATTATATGGAAATCAGGCAGGAACTGCATGACGATTTAATTTCCAGCTTAAAAATTATAGATCAAGAATATAAAAAATATAAATCATTAATTGGAAATTGGAAATTGGAAATTGGAAATTTGGAGAATAAATTAAAAAATAAAATTGATAATGGTTTAATTGAATACGTAGGTCCAGATAAACCTGATACAGTCCTTGTAGCCATGGGTTCGGTCTGCGGCACTATTAAACAAACCGTTAGCGAGCAACCGGGAAAACCCCTCTCCTTACTAAGGAGAGGCGGGGGTGAGGTTGGCGTTTTAAAAATAAAATGCTTCCGCCCGTTTCCGGAAAAAGAAATTTTAAATATTCTTAAATCCGCTAAGCATATCGCGGTTTTAGATAAATCCATTTCTTTAGGGCAAATCGGCTGTCTGGCCTCTGATATTAAAGCTATCGCCCAAGGCAAGATTAAGGCTAATATTTCAAATTTTATAGTTGGCCTGGGCGGGCGGGACATAACCGGGGAAATGATTAAAAAAATAATTAAGCAAGCGGGCAAAAATATTAATGGAGCGATATTTGTTGGAAAATAATAATAATTTTATGCTAAAATCCTTTCCTAAAATCCTAACTATCTTTTTCTTGGCGGTTTTCATTTTCCAGCTGGCCTGTTTAATTTTTCTCTTTGCTTTGCCGCAAGCCGGCCAGGCGGCCGACCCGGCTAAATTCACGCCGCAAGTCGGCATAGGCACGGATTTTCAAGCAGGAACATCATATGTGCCTGACGGCTCAACCGCGATGATAGGGCAATATATCAGAGCGATTTATAAATACGCTATCGGCATAGTCGGCATTTTAGCCGCCGTGGTTTTAATGATCGGCGGCGTGATGTGGATTGTGGCCGGCGGCTCGTCCACCATGATCGGCGAAGCCAAATCCTGGATCGGCGCTTCGCTTACCGGTTTGGTTTTAGCCTTAATGTCATATTTAATTTTAGCCACGATTAACCCGGCCTTGGTGGATTTAAAAACTACGGAAATTAAAAAAGTTACATCGCCAACACAAACTAGTCTTGATGCCTCAGCTCCCTTAAGCGGTAATGGGACTAACTGTTGTGACGGAAATAACGATACTCAATGTTCATCCGGATATATATGCAACATGTATATGACAACCAGCGCTTGTATGGGTAGAGGTGTCTGCGCAGTAAAACAAAACTTAAATGGGCAGTGCGGTGAAAATAATGATTGTGTCAGCAATAATTGTGACGCAGGTACTTTGGCAACACATAGATGCCAATAAAATATGCTTTTAAAAAACCTCAAAAAAATTAAAATTATATCTATAATTATAACTATTCAGTTTTTTGGCTTGTTGTTTTTCGTATTTTCATCAACTGCCTTGGCTGTCGGACTGGGAGGCGCTTGTTCCGGTCCTAGCGATACAACATGTGATAGCGGACTTGTTTGCAGACAAACAGGTGGAAGTACAATGGGCGGAGCGACAATTCATACCTGTATTCGAGGAAATAATTTGTTGAACACCACTATGCCAAAATTTAATATACCAGATATCAAGTTGCAAATAGACATACCCGGGCTTAATCTAACTAAAGGCAGCGCTATAAAATGCACCGAGCAAAATGGCAAAAAAATTTGCAATATGCCTTGGATCGGCGAATATATCGCCGGTATTTATAAATATGCCATCGGCATAGTCGGCATTTTAGCCGCTGTGGTTTTAATGATCGGCGGCGTGATGTGGATTGTGGCCGGCGGCTCGGCTACCATGATCGGCGAAGCCAAATCCTGGATCGGCGCTAGTTTAACCGGTCTAGTTATTGCTTTATGCTCTTATATTATCCTTTATCAAGTTAATCCGGCCTTGGTAGGATTTAACGGATTGAATATACAAATAGTTGACCAAACTCCGGTTCCGGCAGACTTAAAAGCTTTTGCCGAAAAATGTAAGCCCACCGAGAGTGGAGAATGCTCTGTCTCAAAAATGGCTATTTTTGGCGATAAAGCTAGAGAGGCTTCAGCAATCTGCATGGCTGAAAGTTCAGGAGTTGCTAATGCAAAAAATACTTTAACCAAATGCGACAATGGCAACTATTACGCAGTTTGGGGATTATTCCAATTTAATTTATCAGCTAACTATTTAATGGATGAAAATAATAATAGACTAAATTGTCCCGATGCTTTTGGCAACAGAGCATGGGTTAATAGCAGTCCGACTTGCACTGTAATAAATGTTGATTTATATAATCAATGCGTAGCCGCCGCCTCTAACCCGGCCGTTAGTATTAGCAACGCAAAAAGATTAGCTGGAGGTTCCGGCTGGGGTCCATGGGAAGCTAACAGTAAATGGTGCAATTTTTAATTTAATTTTATGCTCTACTTCACTAAATACGCTGAAAATAAATTTGATATACTGAATAAGCATAAGGTTTATTTTACCCGCGAACAAGTTGAAGACGCGGTTGGCGCTCCGGAAAAGGCAGGGAAAAAAGGAAAACTCTTGACGGCGCAGAGAGAAAATATAAAAGTAATTTATAAAAAAGAAGCGGAAATAATTAAAATTATAACTTTTTACCCGATTAAATAACATTATGCAATACGATATTGAGGCTAATATAATATCCTGGGAGATCGCTAAAGATCCGATTGACCATGCCATAGATTTTGGCAATTTTATTATTCATTTGTCAAAAGCGAAAAAACCGGTTTTAATTGAAATACTGAACGCATCTAAGTTTGCCGGGCAGATGGATAAGATAAAAATTGAAGGCCTTAAAAAGCAGATGATGGAAACGAACTAGAAATTTTCAATTACCAATGATCAATTTTCAATAAATTATAAAATTATCAATTAAAAATTATAACCTTGAAAATTCATTGATAATTGTAAATTGAAAATTGATAATTAAAAGATTTAAAAAATAACAGAATATGAATAATATAATTACAGCAAAAAAATCAACGAATATTAACCCCTCTTTACTCGCGCCCGGCCATCGCGGCTGTGCCGGCTGCGGCCAGATGATTGCCGCGCGAACCGTTGCCGACGCTTTAGGGCCGAACACCATTATCGCTAATGCTACCGGCTGTCTGGAAGTCGTGACCACGCCTTATCCCGAATCAAGCTGGGGCCTGCCCTGGATCCATTCGCTATTTGAAAACGCCGCGGCCGTGGCCTCGGGCATCTATGCCGCCCTAAAAACCCAGGGCAAAGACAAAGAGATAAAAGTAGTGGCCCAGGGCGGCGACGGCGGCACCTTTGATATCGGTTTCGGCCTGATTAGCGGCATGTGGGAGCGAGGCGAAAACATCCTTTATGTCTGCTATGATAACGAAGCCTACATGAATACGGGCGCGCAAGCCAGCGCGGCCACGCCCTGGGCGGCCGCGACCTCTACCACTCCGGCCGGAACTTCATCCGATATCAGCGGCATCGGCTCGCATTTTATGAAAAAAGACATGCTGGCCATCGCCTTGGCGCACGGCCTGAAATATGTCGCCCAGACTACGGTCGCTTATCCTTTGGATATTATTAAAAAAGTTAAAAAGGCCGTAGCCACTCCCGGCCCGTCGTATCTGCAAATTTTAGTGCCTTGCATTCCGGGCTGGAAAATTGAACCCAGCCAAACAATCCAATTGGCTAAATTAGCCGTGCAAACCGGCATCTATCCGGCCGTGGAATATGTAAACGGCCAGCCCGGTGAAATAATGAAATTACCGGCCGAGCGCCCGCGGGTAGAAGACTATTTAAAGCCCCAAGGCAGATTTAAGCATTTGTTTAAAGACGAACGGGGCAAAGAGCAGATCGCGCATATCCAAAGATTGGCGGATGAGAATGTAAAAAAATACGGACTATAATTTTTACCAAACAAACCTTTTCTGTCATTCCGGCCTTGAGCCGGAATCCAGGTTTAGACGCTACGAATAAGTTTCTGGATTGCGGGTTAAACCCGCAATGACAATACTATTTTCTCCAAACAAAAAAGGCACTATGGCTTTCGCCGCAATGCCTTTTTTGTTTTTATATCTAAAAGAACAAATAAATAATAATTATTAAACTCTGCAAAGGCTTGGGCTAGTCATTTTTCGAAGCGAGGACTGCCTGCCTGCCGGCAGGCAGGTTTGAGCCCGAGTAATCTCGGACGAGTTCCGCAACGAGAAAAAAACTAACCCAAGACTTCGCATTCTGTAAAAACCGACATCTTTGCGCGACAGGTTCTACTAAAAATTGTCAAAAAATAAACTATAATTAATCCGCTTTCTGTCGATACCCCGTGCCCGCCGGAATCGGCCGGCCGATAATGACATTTTCTTTAAGCCCTTCAAGATGATCAACCTTGCCGGTAACCGCCGCGTCAATCAAGACTCTGGCGGTTTCCTGGAACGAAGCCGCTGATAAAAAGCTATTGGTGGTGAGCGATGATTTGGTTATGCCTAATAACAACTCTTCGCCCTTGGCCGGCTTTTTATCTTTAGCTTTTACCTCTTCATTGGTCCGGTCAAAAATCGCTTTTTCTACGATTTCTCCGGGCAATAACTCCGTATCGCCGGCGTCATTAACATAAACGCGCGCGAACATTTGTCTAGCGATTATCTCTATATGCTTGTCATTCAGCGGCTGGCCCTGGGAGGAATAAACGTACTGAATTTCTTTAATAATATATTTTTGCGCTTCTAATTTGCCGCGCAGCTGGTACAATTGATGCAGATCCAAAGAGCCCTCGGTTAATTGGTCGCCAATTTTAACTTCGTCGCCATCTTTAACCCAAACGCCAAAGCCTTTCGGCACGATAAACTCTTTAACCTTTTCCACGTCGCTCACAACTTTAATTAATTTTTCATTTAATTTAACCACGCCGGCCTTTCTGGCTTTAAAAACTTTTTTGCCGATAGCGAACAATTCGCTGTTTTTAACGACTTCGGCGCCGTCTTTAACCAATATTTTTACGTCTTTCTTTTTATTGTCTTTATCTTCTAGAGAGGCTTCCTTAACCGCTTCGGTAAAATAATATTTATCGCTTTCCGCGCCTTGATAATATATCTTTAAAATTTTTGATTGCGGATTGGAAATAATCATTTCTCCGGCTTCGCCGGCGATTGTCCTTTGCGCCGTCTCAATTTTAACCTTGCCGGCAACGTCGGCGACAAAAGCTTTCTTTTTCGGCGGGCGCCCTTCAAAAATTTCTTCAACGCGAGGCAGACCTTGGGTAATATCTTCTTGGCCGGCTACGCCGCCGGTATGGAAGGTTCTCATGGTAAGCTGAGTTCCCGGCTCGCCGATTGACTGAGCCGCAATAATGCCTACGGCCGTGCCGATCGCTACCTTCTTGTTATATGCCAGGTCATAGCCATAACATTTAGCGCAGATGCCACGGTGTATTTTACAAGTCAAAACCGATCTGACTTTGACTTCTAAAATATCTTCTTTAGCAATTTTTTCCCCGAGCTCTTCGGTAACTAGTTCCCCGGCTTTTATTAAAACCTTGCCTTTTGCGTTTTTTAAATCAGCGGCTAAAAATCTGCCGGTCATGCGCTTAACCAAGTTTTCACCCATCTCTTCGCTTTCTTTTTTAATAATTAACAAGCCTTCTTTGTCTCCGCAATCATCTTTGACGATTATGACATCTTGGGAAACATCAACTAAGCGCCTGGTTAAATAACCGGCGTTAGAAGTACGGAGAGCCGTATCGGATAAACCTTTGCGTACGCCGTGCGTGGCGATAAAATATTCAAGAACCGAGAAGCCTTGCTTAAAATTTCCTTTAACCGGCAATTCAATAATGTCGCCGGACGGAGAAGTTACCAAGCCCTTCATGCCTAAAATTTGCGTCAGCTGGGCCCAGGAACCGCGAGCGCCTGATTCAATCATGGAATAAACCGGCCCGTCTTTCGGCAGATGGTGGCGGCAGATTTCCGTTACTTTTTCTTTGACCGTGGTCCAAAGCTCAATAATTTTGCTGTAGCGCTCGCTGTCGGTTAACAATCCGTCATGATATTGCTCGCTGATTTCTTCAGCTTGCTTGGAAGCTTGAACCAGCATTTCGTCTTTCTCGTAAAGATGAGGTATGTCGTCCATGCCCCAGGATAAACCGCTTTTGGTAATATATTTAAAACTAGCCTTTTTCAAACTATCCAATAAATCAATCGTCGGCTGTTCGCCGTAGAATCTTAAGCATTCTTTAACTAAATTTTTTAGCTTGCTCTTACCCACGGTTTCGTTGACGAATCGCAGTTTCGGCGGCAAAACTTCATTAAAAATAATCCGGCCGACGGTAGTAATTATTAATTTGCCGTCTATCATCGCCCTGATTTTCTGCTGTAATTTTATATTTTTCATGCTGTAAGACAGCTTGGCATCTTCGGGCGAATAAAAATTTTTCAGCTTTTTTTCATCAGCGTCCAAATAGGCCTGGTCAATATTGGTAATATAAAAAGCTCCCCAAACAATATCCTGGTTGGGCGCCACGACCGGATCGCCGGTAGCCGGCTTGAGTAAATTATGGCTGGCCAGCATGATATCGCGAGCTTCGGCGATCGCCTCTTCGGTTAAAGGCACGTGAACCGCCATTTGGTCGCCGTCAAAATCGGCGTTAAACGCTGTACAAACCAAAGGATTGATCTGGATAGCTAAACCTTCAATTAAAATCGGCTTAAACGCCTGGATGCCTAAGCGGTGCAAAGTCGGCGCGCGGTTTAACATCACATATGATTTTTTAACAATATCCTCAAGAATATCCCAAACCTCGTCTTTGCCTGATTCAATATAGCGGGAAGCGCTTCTGACGTTATGGACGATTTCTTTGTTTATCAGCTGGCTGATTATAAAAGGCTTGAATAATTCTAAAGCCATGCGCTTAGGCAAACCGCATTGGTCTAAATTCAAATTCGGGTTGACGACGATTACGCTGCGGCCGGAATAATCAATTCTTTTGCCAAGTAAATTCTGTCTGAATCTGCCCTGCTTGCCTTTTAATGAATCGGCGAGCGACTTAAGCATTCTTTTCTGCCCGGTAGAGGCGACAACCGTTTTGCCGTGCCTGATAGAATTATCAATTAAAGCGTCAACCGCTTCCTGAAGCATCCTTTTTTCATTGCGGCAGATAACTTCCGGCGCGTTAAGGTCAATCAGCTGTTTTAAGCGATTGTTGCGGTTAATAATCCGGCGGTATAAATCATTTAAGTCTGACGTGGCGAAACGTCCGCCGTCAAGCGGCACCATAGGCCTTAAATCGGGCGGTATAACCGGCACCATATTTAAAATCATCCATTCGGGCCTTAAATTATTGGCTCTCAAGCTTTTCAATAATTTTAAACGCCTGATCATTTTATCTTTTTTTGAGTCAATCGCGGTTAAAAGCTCTTTATCTATAATGGCAATCGTTTTATCCAAATCAATTCTTTCCAAAAGTTTCCTAATGGCGCTGGCGCCGATATCGGCGGTAAAAATATGCCCGTATTTTAAGCTTAAATTTTGATAAACGCTTTCGGAAATTATGGTTAAAGGCTTTAAGTCTTTTAATTCTTTCTGCGCCTGGTCAAAAGCCTGCTCTAGATTATTAATTTTGTCATTTTTTATTTTTTCCAAAGATTCAATTTCTTGGCTTAAAATATTGGCAATCTCAAACTCGCTCTTGCCTTGAGTCAGTAATTTGCCTTTTTTATTTTTAATTTCATTAACCTGCTTTTGCCAATCATTTTCAATGGATTTTCTCTTATTCTTATATTCCTGCTTAATTTGTTCAATGGTGGCCAAGCATAATTCTTGGTTAACATCGGAAATAATAAAACTGGCGAAATAGACCACTTTTTCTAAAGCCTGCATGGGTAAATCTAAAATTAAGCCGATTTTTGAAGAAGTGCCGCGCAGAAACCAAATATGGCTTACCGGCGCTTCAAGCTTAATATGCCCCATGCGCTCGCGCCTGACCAAGCTTCTGGTTACTTCCACGCCGCACCTGTCGCAAATTATGCCTTTATAGCGGATTTTTTTATATTTGCCGCAATAGCACTCCCAATCTTTTGACGGGCCGAAAATACGCTCGCAAAACAAGCCGTCTTTTTCCGGTTTTTGCGTGCGATAATTAATGGTTTCCGGGCGGATGACTTCGCCGTGGGACCAATGTAAAATTTCTTCAGGTGAAGCTAATTTTAATTTAATGGCGTCAAAATCGGTGGTCTTTATTGGATTAAGCATACTTTAATGCAAAATTAAAATTTTCTGTCATTGCGAGAAGCACGTAATCGGGCGACGAAGCAATCTCCGGTTAAAATCAGAGTACGTGAGATTGCTTCGCTTCCTTCAGTCGCTCGCAATGACAATAAAAAATAATTTTATATTTTAAATGTCATTTTTAATTATTTGTTATCTTTGCTCTCTTTCTCCAAAATTCTGCCTTCTCTCCCCTTCTTCCGCTGGTTTGTCATCGCCTTGCCGTTCTAGATTTACCACCTGATCGCCCTGTAAAAGCTCAACGTCTAAGCATAAACCTTTTAATTCCCTGACTAAAACGTTAAATGATTCCGGAACATTTAATTTTCTAATCGGCTCTCCTTTAATAATCGCCTCATAAGCCTTGCTCCGGCCCGGCACGTCATCCGATTTAATGGTTAATATTTCCTGCAGGCAATGAGCCGCGCCATAAGCCTCAAGCGCCCAAACTTCCATTTCGCCGAAACGCTGGCCGCCGAATTGGGCTTTGCCGCCTAGAGGCTGCTGGGTAATTAAAGAATAAGGCCCGATGGAACGCTGGTGCATTTTATCTTCAACCATATGGTTTAATTTCAGCATATATTTATAGCCAATCACCACCTGGTTGTCGTAAGCCTCGCCGGTTTTGCCGTCATAAAGAGTTACTTTGCCGTTGGTCGGCAGGCCGGCTTTCTTTAATTCTTCTTTAATTTGCGCCTCGCTAATGCCGTTTAAAGGCGGCACGGCAATTTTATAATTTAATTTTTTTGCCGCGTAGCCTAAATGAGTTTCTAAAAGCTGGCCTAAATTCATTCTGGAAACAACGCCTAAAGGCGATAAAATTATTTCAATCGGCGTGCCATCGGCTAAATAAGGCATATCTTCAATCGGCACGACTTTAGAAATAACTCCTTTGTTGCCGTGCCGGCCGGCCATTTTATCGCCGATTTGAATTTTTCTTAAGTTGGCCACGGTTACCTGAATTGACTGGATTACTCCGGCCGATAGCTTGTCGCCGTCTTCGCGGGAAAACAATTTAATATCAACCACTTTGCCGTGTTCACCATGCTCTAAATACAGTGAAGAATCTCTAACGTCTTTGGCTTTTTCGCCGAAAATCGCGCGCAGAAGTTTTTCCTCGGCCGATAGTTCGGTTTCGCCCTTGGGCGTAATTTTACCGACTAAAATATCGCCTGAAGAAACTTCGGCGCCAATTCGGACAACGCCGCGCTCATCCAAGTCTTTTAATTTTTCCTCGCTGATGTTAGGAATGTCATTAGTGATTAATTCCGGACCGAGCTTAGTGTCGCGCACGTCAATCGTATAATTTTCTATATGAATTGAAGAATAAACGTCTTCTTTCATTAAGCGCTCGGAGATAATCACCGCGTCTTCATAATTAAAGCCTTCCCAACTCATAAAAGCCACGAGCACATTGCGCCCCAGTGACAATTCGCCGTCATCTACGGCCGAGCTGTTGGTTAAAACATCGCCTTTTTTTACTTTATCGCCGTGATTAACAATCGGGCGCTGATTTATGCAGGTTGAAGCGTTAGAGCGTAAAAATTTATTTAAAATATATTTGGTAGTCTGGCCTTTTTTACTTTTAAATTCAATTGAACCGCCGTCCATTTTAACGATTTCGCCGTCGTCAGGAGCTAAAATAATATGCCCTGAATCAGTAGCCGCCCGCGCTTCCATGCCCGTGCCGACGATCGGCGCTTCGGCGGTTATTAAGGGAACTGCCTGGCGCTGCATGTTTGTTCCCATTAAAGCCCTGATGCCGTCGTTATGCTCTAAAAAAGGAATTAAAGAAGTGGCCACGGAAACGATTTGATTCGGCGCCACGCCGATTAAATCTATTTTTTCCACCGGCTCAAGCGAAGGCTGGCCGTATTTTCTGGCTTCGGCTTTTAGAACTTTAAAATAGCCGTTAGCGTCAACCGGAGTAGTCGCGGGCGTGGTAATATATTTTTCCTCTTCAAAAGCATCAAGATAAACAATCTCATCGCCTAAAACCGGCACGATCGGAATGGTAACATGGCCCATTTTCGCCTTTAACTCGGCCGCGGTTTTTTTATCAATAACCTCGCCGGCCTTGATAATCAATTTGCCTTTTTTATCGCCCTTGATCTCATAAATATCTTCACGGGCGATTTTATTAAGAGTCTTGGCCGGATCATTGGCTATGTCATGCAAAACCACGCGGTAAGGCGCTTCAATAAAACCATAACTGTTAAGGCGCGCGTAGCTGGCTAAATGGCCGACTAAGCCGATATTCGGGCCTTCCGGAGTAGCAATCGGGCAAATACGGCTATAATGGGTGGTATGCACGTCGCGCACTTCAAAGCCGGCGCGTTCGCGGGTTAAACCGCCCGGGCCCATGGCTGATAACCGGCGCTTATGTTCAAGCTCGGCCAAAGGATTGGTCTGATCCATGAATTGCGATAACTGCGAAGACATGAAAAATTCCTTGACCACGCTGATGACCGGACGGGCGTTAATTAATTTATTTGGCGTCAGAGAGTCTATATCCATAATACTCATTCTGTCTCTGACGATTCTTTCCATTCTGGCCAAACCGACTCTGAATTTATTTTGAATCAACTCGCCGATCGCTCTGACGCGGCGGTTGCCTAAATGGTCTATATCGTCTTCTCTCTCCTGGGTAATATTTAATCTGACGATTTCTTTAACGATGGCGATTAGATCTTCCCTTCTTAAAACTCTGTTTTCTTTATTATTGGGAATATTCTGGCCGAAGCGCTTATTCATCTTATAGCGGCCCACGCGGTCAAAGTCATAGCGGTCAAATCTGAAAAACATGGAATGGATTAATTGCCTGGCATTATCGGTCGTAGCTAAATCACCCGGCCTTATCCTCTTATATACTTCCTTAAGCCCTTCGGCCTCGTTTTTGGCCGCGTCTTTGGCTAAAGTGGCTTCAATATAGCCGGACAAACTTTTCTGGCCGTCGATTCCGCCGGTCAATTCGTTTTTCTCGGTGAACAACTGCCTGATTTCTTCATCCGCTCCATAACCGAAAGCCCTGAATAAAGAAGTAATGGCGACTTTTCTTTTACGGTCAATTCTGACCCAGATGACATCATTCATGTCGGTTTCAATTTCCAGCCAAGCGCCGCGGTTAGGTATGACTTTGGCGCCGTAATATTTTTTGCCCTTAACGAATTCCGAAGTGAAAATAACGCCGGCGCTTCTGATCAACTGCGAAACCACGACTCTTTCAATGCCATTGACTATAAAAGTGCCGTTTTTAGTCATTAAAGGAAAATCGCCTAAAAACACCTCCTGAGTAACGGCTTGGCCGGTTTTTTTATTGGATAATTTAGCCTTGACTCTAAGCGAAGCTTCATAAGTGATATTTTTAGACTTACTCTCGCTTTCGTCAAATTTAGGCTCGTCCAAATAATAGTCTTCCAAAGACAATTCAAGGTCGCGGCCGATAAAATCGGTGATCGGAGAAACTTCTTCAAACAAATCTTTGAGTCCATCAGTCAAAAACCAATTATAAGAATCTTTTTGAATTTCAATTAAATCCGGCAAATCAATCGATGCCTTGGTATCGCTGAAAAATTTCCGGCCGGCTGATTTTATTTTCGTAGTCATAATATTCAATTTATTTCATCAAGTTAAAATTTAATGGCCATAGAGCTTGGCTCGCTATTAAATTTTAACTTGATACATTATATTTTTTGAAAATATTAAAAACTTTTTTTGAAAAAGTTTTTAAAGGTTAAAAAACAAAAAAACCCCAACCAGTTTTTTAATAGCTGTGAGTTAACGCGGAATATTTAATTAATGAGATAAGTCTTCACTTATTTTAGTTTTAAAATATGAACAGGATATTTTATCGCCCCCTTTGAACAAAGGGGGTTAAGGGGATTTTATCTTTTTGATAACAAAAAAACGGCCAGTTTATACCTTTCCATCCTGCTTGTTACTGCTTTGACGGAGCCGTTGAGTTTTTATTCTGTCATCCCCATATAACCGGGGACGTAGAATGAGTTTTATTATGTATCAATTTTTAGCTTGTTGAAAACTTATTAAATACTAACAACAATCATTAGGCTTGTCAAGGGTTTTCGGTTTAAATTTTATAAAATTACGCAAGCCTATTTAATTTACTTTAATTTTAGCCATAATACATAATTTTTTTATTATATCAACATACTGGAGGGCATAATTATCCACAGGTTAGACACGAAGGAAATAATTTTTCAAATTAGTGTTATAAAATATAAAATTGTTATTTTTATTTTTCCAACTCCTTCAATTCCTCCTTCACCACCTCCCTGTCATCCCAAGGAATTTTTACGCCTTCGGGCCCGCAAATAGCCTGCTCGCAGCCTTTGCCGGTAATTAAAACCATATCGCCTTCGCCGGCCAAAGACAAAGCTTTTTTAATAGCCGCGCGCCGATCTTCAATTTTAAATAAATTTTCATTTTCTTTTTTGCCGGCGTTTTTCGCTCCGACCGCCACCTGATCAATAATTAATTTCGGATCGTCGTCGTAAGGATCTTCGTTGGTTACGATTACTATATCGGCTTTTTCTCCGGCCAAGGCTCCGAGCTTCGGCCGCCTAGCAACGTCGCGCCCGCCCCCGGCAGAGCCTATTACATGGATTATTTTACTATGCTCTAATTTTAAAATAGTGCCGTATATTTTTTTTAAAGCCTCAGGCTCAAAAGCATAATCAACTATAACCGTAAAGCTTCCCCCCTCTCCTTTAAAAGGAGAGGGGCGGGGTGAGGTTATCAGCTCCAGCCTGCCGGGAATGCCATCAATTTTTTCCAAACCGATTTTTATTTTTTCCAAATCCACCCCTTGGCTAAGCCCTAAACAAACCGCGGCCATGGCGTTAGCCGCGTTATATTCGCCCAATTGCTTTAAATTTACTACTGCCTCATCTTTTACTTTAAAACTCACGCCATTTTGGCTTGATTCAATATTGCCATATTTTACAATCTGCGTTTTATCATCCGCCGGCTTGGCTTTTAATTCGCCTTTGGCATATTGCCACTTTTCTTCAGCCCAAAAAGACAAAAAGAAATCAGCATATTTGTCATCGCCGTTAGCGATAATGGTTTTTTTAACCCGGTTAGACTCTATTTTCTTAAAACCATTTTCAGTTTTAACCACTCGCTTTTTATCATCGGCATATTTTGTTTTGCCTTGTTTTAAATGAAAAAATAATTTGCCTTTAGCCTGCTTATAGTTGGCAAAACTGCCGTGGGCTTCAATATGCTCGGGATAAAGGCCGGTAAAAATTAAGATGTCGTAATTTATAAATTTGTGGCGGAATTGTTCAATGCCTTGCGAAGTGGTTTCAACGATAGCGTATTGGCAGTTATTTTTTACCATTTGTTTTAGCATTTTTTGGGTAAAAAACCTGCCGGCCATGGTCATTTTTTTGTTATTCAGCCATTCGCTTCGGCCGTCATTAAAAATAGCCGTTGAGGTAAAGCCGGTTTTATAGCCGGCCGAAGCCAGCATTTTAGAGATTAAATAAACGCTGGTGGTTTTACCGGTTGTGCCGGTTACGCCGATAACGATAAGTTTATTTGACGGCCAGCCGTACCAAGCAGAAGCAATCAGGCTTAATAAAAAATGATAGGCCGGTTGTAGGGCCTTAAATAACTTTGTGGGTATATATTGTTTAATTATGTGCAGTAATTGTTCCATAATTTACTGACGAGTTAAAATTTTATTAAAACGTTCTTCTGGCTTGCCTGACCATTTTATAAATACTGTACCAATTTTGATCAAAAATATAATCAAACGTTCCCGGATAATCATGCTCAAAGCCGCCAAAGCCTTTTTTAAATCTGGTTACTCCCGGCCACCTTTTTTCATTAATGCCGCATAAATCATAATATTTGAAACCCGCGGCTTTAACTTCTTTAATTATTTGCCAATGAAGCAAATAAGGCGCCATGACTTCGCGATCATGATCGGCCGAAGCGCCGTGCAAATAAGAAACCGTATCGCCGAAATAAGAAAAAATACCCGTAACTAACGGCTTGCCCTTATATTCGGCAAAATACAGTTTTATAAAATCGCTGTCCGCTTCCAGCATTTTTTTGTAATAATCTATGCCGTGCGGGCGAAAATTATCCCGCTCGCCGGTTAAATTCATTAATCGCCAAAAATCATCAAAACGCTCCGGCCCGGCTTCGACCATTTTTACTTCTTTTTTGGCCGCAAGTTTTATATTATACCTGGTTTTCTGATGCATCTCTTTCAATAATTCTTCTTCCGATTTGGTTAAATCTAAAATCAAGGTTTTGCTTGGCTGAATATCAAGAGTTTTCTGGATTTCTATCGGAGAGATATCAATCTTAAAAACCGGCTCAAAGCGAAGGAAAATCACATCTTCATTTTCCGCGAATTTTTTCAGCGCGTCAAATAATTCTTTTAAAATTTTTAATTTATCCTGATTGGCCCCGATAATCGGCCCGCGCGGGCATAAAAAATAACTCTTGCCCATGGGCAAGGTTTTTTTGACAAAAGTGGCCGCGGCCGCCAATTCATTATTCTCCAAAACGCCTAATCTGATAATTTTCCCGGCCGCCTTGCCCTGGAATTCCCCCCATTCAAACGATTGCAAAAACTGGCTCATAGTCTCTCGGCTAACAAAATCATTCAGCTGTTTTTTGTCTGTGATAGTGATTATTTGCATATTATATTTATCAAATAAAAATTTTATGGCCGTAGGGCTTTGCCCGCTATAAAATTTATATTTGATACATTATATTTTTTGAAAATATTAAAAACTTTTTCTAAAAAAGTTTTTAAAGGCTTATTTACCTAACTTTTTTAAAGCTTGCCTGATTCTTTCGCCCGAATCTTTAATTTTAGCGTCAACATTATTTAAAGCTTCCCGCGCTTGCGAAAGAGAATAGCCTAAAGCCATTAGCGCGTCAATCTCGTCGCTTGAGCCTAATTGGCTGCCGCCGGGCAGACCATCGCCAAAATTTAATTTGCCGATTTTTTCTCTTAATTCTAAAACCACCCTTTCCGCGGTTTTACGGCCGATGCCGGAAACCTTGGTTAAGAGCGCCGGATCGCCGCGGCCGATTGATTCTTTAATATCCGCTACTGTGGCGATGGACATAGCTCCTAAAGCCGATTTCGGGCCGATGCCGGAAATGGAAAGCAATAATTCAAATAATTCCAGCTCTGCCGTACTTTTAAAACCGTATAAATTCAAAGCGTCTTCGCGCACCTGCTGATACGTATAAAATTCAATCTCTTGATTAAGGTTTAAGTCAACATAAAGCAAGGGCGAAATAAAAACTTGATAACCGATATTATTTACTTCAAGTATCACAAAACCCTGGCCTTTATGCTTAATTTTTCCTTTTAAATATGAGATCATAATACCTTTATTTTCTCATAAATTGCTTAAAGATGCAATCTATAATAATTTAAAAGAGCACGACTACCGTCATGCTCTTTTATATATAATCTTCTAAATTTTCTTACGCCTTCACCATATTATTCACCGCCCTGACTAATTTGCTGACTCCGCCCTTTTTTTCCAGTTCCAAAAACAAGCCGGTCCAGGAAGAAATTTGGAAAACCGCCAAAGCCGCTCCGGCCGAAACAACAATGAATAAAAAACTGGCAAAAGCCAAAATAGCGATCAGCCAAGAGCCGACTAAAGAAAAAGCATAGTAAAATATCAAACCTAAAAATAAAAACGGCACGGCTAAAATTAGAATCGCCAAAACTATAGCCAACCCGACCAGCAGGTTGATGAAAAATAAAATAATCGCCATCTCAAAGCTAATCAGCCAATTTTCCTTAAACAGGCGCCAGCCTTGCTTAATCGCCGGTACAACTTTGCTTTTATTGATAACCGCGTAAGCCACGGCGTATTTCATGATAAAAGATAAAATAATAGCCACCGGCGCGACAATAATTAAAGCAAAAATATAAAAAAGTTTAGCGTTAAAATTCCCTTGGTAAAAAATCGCCGGCAGGCTGACGGCCACTAATAATATATAAATAATGGCTTTGATTATAATATTTAAAGTCAGCACCGGCCAAAAATTTAAAATTCCGGAATTAAAACCGTCCCGGAGAGTATGCTTTTTTTGCTTAATAACCGCGGCGGAATTATTAACTACGGCCGCCTGCGAAACTATAACCAGCCAAATTAAAAATAAGCAAACAGCCAAAACAATCAAGCAAGTAATTAAAACAAAAATCATATTTAAAGTATCCTGTTTTAATAAATTGCCGATATTAGTAAGAGTATGGCCGCTGAATATTCCGGTAGAAAAAATCCTCTGCCAAGACGGAAATAAAGCCTGCCCGGGGTTGGCGCCCGAGTTATTGAATAAAATTTCAAATTCTCCGCCATTGCCTAAGAGCGCGGCAAAAATGCCAAACCACCAGAGATATTTATTGCGCCAGGTTAATTGCCAGGCCTGTTTTAAAATATTTCTATAAAATGGCATAAAAAATCCTCCTAATACCGCTTTTAAAGCGAGGTTTAATTATTAATACTTATATTATACCACAAGATATATCGCCTGTCATTGCGAGAAGCCTGTAATCAGGAGACGCGGCAATCTCACATAGCAAATACGAGTTCCCTGCCTGCCGGCAGGCGCAGTAAAAAAAATCACTAATCAAAGCCTTTGCCCGCTGTTAACAATTATTCTCCTTCTTTTAGCTTAGGGCCGACAATTTTTTCAAACTCCTCTTTTTCCAAAGTCTCTTTAACTAACAGCTCGGCCACGACTTTTTCTAAAATTTCGCGTTTGGCTTTAACCAAGCCTTTGGCTTGATGCACGGCCTTATCAATAAAATTGGATATTTCTTTATCAATCTGCTCGGCCACTTTTTCGCTGTAATCGCGCTGCTCATGAATTTCCCGGCCTAAAAATATCATCTCGTCTTTTTCGCCGTAAGTGCGCGGTCCTAAAGTATCGCTCATGCCGAAATCGGTAATCAATTTTCTGGCCAAATTAGTGGCACGGCGCAAATCAGATGTGGCACCGGTGGTAACTTCGCCGAAAATCTCTTCTTCTGTAATATAGCCGGCGAGCAAAACGGCGATTTCTTCAACATACTCGGTCTTAGAATACATATGTTTGTCTTCTAAGGGCAGCTTTAAAGTATAGCCGCCGGCTTGGCCGCGGGCGATAATGGAAACCTTTTGCACCGGATCGCTATGCAGTAGAAAGTGGGCGACAACGGCGTGCCCGGCTTCGTGGTAGGCGGTTATTTTTTTCTCTTTATCTGACAAAATTCTTGATTTTCTTTCCGGACCGAGCATGACTTTTTCAATGGAAGAAAAAATTTCTTCCAAATCAATTATTTTTTTATTCTTCATGGCGGCTAAAATCGCGGCTTCATTTAAAAGATTGGCTAAATCCGCGCCCGTAAAGCCCGGCGTTCTTTCCGCCACTCTCTTTAAGCTTACTTCTTTGCCTAACGGCTTTTTCTTGGAGTGAACCTTTAAAATCGCCTCGCGATCGGCCAGGTCTGGCTCGTCTAAAATAACCCGGCGGTCAAAGCGCCCGGGCCGCAGAAGCGCTGGATCTAAAACGTCGGGGCGGTTAGTGGCCGCGATAACAATAACGTTAGTAGTCACGTCAAAGCCGTCCATTTCCACTAAAATCTGGTTTAAAGTCTGCTCGCGCTCGTCATGCGAGCCGCCGAGTCCGGCGCCGCGCCGGCGGCCGACCGCGTCAATTTCATCAACAAAAATTATGCAAGGCGCGCTTTTTTTGGCTTTACGGAATAAATCTCTGACGCGCGAAGCGCCGACGCCCACGAACATTTCCACGAATTCGGAGCCGGAGATGGAAAAAAACGGCACGCTGGCCTCGCCGGCGACCGCGCGGGCCAGCAAAGTTTTACCCGTGCCCGGTGAACCCAAAAGTAAAACGCCGCGCGGCGTGCGCGCTCCCAGCTCGGAAAATTTCTTAGGATTTTTTAAAAATTCAACCACCTCGGATAATTCTTCTTTAGCCTCTTTGGCCCCGGCCACGTCTTTAAAAGTCACCTTGCCTTTAAATTCCCGGCCGGTTTCTCTGGCCTGGGACTGGCCGAACATCATAGCTTTGGAATTAGCGCCCTGGACCGAGCGCATCATGAAATAAATAAAAACGCTGATCAGTAAAAAAGGAATTAAAAACGGCAGAATCGTTGCCAGCCAAAAATCCAAGCCTTGATTATCCTGCACTTCAATCAATAGGCCGTTTAATTTGCTCGGATCAACATTATAATTTTTAACAATCTGCGAAAAAGTGTCACCCGGCTCTTTTTTTACCACTTGGCTTTTTCCATCCTTTAAAGTCGTTCTTATTTCATTGCCGACAATGGCGATTTTGGCCACCGTCTGATTATTAATCTGGCCGATTAAAGTCTCCACTCCGACTTGCTCGGCTTTTTGCCCGCCGCCGCCGAAAAAACTGAAAAGCGCGGCAATCAGCAAAAATACCGTAAAAAATATTAAAAAGTTTTTGATTAAATTTTTCATTTATTTTTCCGTTTGTCATTCCCGCGTAGGCCTGCCTGCCCGGTAGGTAGGCGGGAATCCACTTCCTTAATTTAATAAATTATATAGCATTTACTCATTTCTGGCAATCAGGCGGAAAATTTATCCCTGAAAAAATTATCCAAATCAGCTATTTTAACTCTCGCCTGTTCCATAGTATCGCGGTCGCGCACCGTTACGTCGCCTTTTTCCAAACTGTCAAAATCAACGGTTAAGCAATAAGGCGTGCCGATTTCATCCTGCCGGCGGTAGCGCTTGCCGATATTGCCGTGATCGTCAAATTCGCACATGTAATTAATTTTTAAATTTTTATAAATCTCTTTGGCTTTTTTAACCAGTTCCGGCTTATTTTTTAAAAGCGGGAAGATGGCGATTTTAATTGGCGCCAAATGCTTAGGAAATTTCATAACCACTCTAATTTCGCCTTTAACTTCTTCTTCAGAGTAGGCAAAATCAAGGAACATCAAAAGTAGCCGATTGAGTCCGACTGATGTTTCCATAATATGCGGAATAAATTTCTCGCCGGTTTTTTCATCGGTATAATTGAGTGGAACGCCGGAAAATTTTGCATGCTGGCTCAAATCCCAATTGCCTCTGGCGTGGATTCCTTCAACCTCGTCAAATCCGCCGAATATTTTAAAATCGTACACAATATCGTAAGCCTCGGAAGCGTAATGAGCCAGTTTTTCGTGTTTAAACCATTTTATTTTATCCGCCGGAATGCCATTGGCTAAATACCACTGCCATCTTAAATCTTTCCACATTTCGTATTTCTCTTTCATCATGCTGGGATGGAGAAAATATTGCATTTCCATTTGCTCAAATTCCCGCGTCCGAAAAATAAATTGCCGCGCTACAATTTCGTTTCGGAAAGCCTTGCCAACTTGGGCGATGCCGAACGGCAGTTTTTTATGGAGTGAATCGACCGTATTTTTATATTCCAAATATATGCCGCCACAAGTTTCCGGCCTTAGATACACAACATTTTCTTCTTTTAGCTCTTCGGTCGGAGAACCGATGTTTGATTTCACCATCAGCGAAAATATTTTCGCGTCGGTTAATTTATCCGAACCGCAATTAGGGCATTTTAACTTCTTCTTCTCCCGAAGTTCGGTCAAATGCTTATTAATTTCTTCTAAAGTGGCTTTATCCGCTTCAATCCCGTAATTTTTCAGCAAATGATCCGCCCTAAATCTGTTTTTGCAATCTTTGCAGTCAATTTGAGGATCATTAAAACCGCCCACGTGCCCGGAAGCCACCCAGGTTGTCGGATGCATAAAAATCGCGCTATCAAGGCCGACAACATCATCCCGCGTTTGAATCATGCTTTTCCACCACGAATCACGGATATTATTTTTTAACAGCGTTCCATAATGGCCATAATCATAAATCGCCGCCAAGCCGCCGTAAATTTCCGAAGACGGATACACAAACCCCCGCCGCTTGCATAAAGAAGCGATTTTTTCCAATGTTGTGTTATCCTTTTTATTTGCCATATTATTAACTCCCTGTCATTGCGAGGAGCGAATTAAGCGAAGCGTAATGAGCGACGCGGCAATCTCCGGTTCAATGGCATATACGTTGATTTTTACCAGAGATTGCTTCGCCATGAGTACATGGCTCGCAATGACAAATATTATTTGTTATTAGCTAAACTATAGCTTAATTTATTATATCATTTTTTTATATCTTAAGTCTATTTTAAAAGCGCCTCTAATTCAGAAGCGCTTTTAAATTTTATTTTTCCTTTTTCTTCTTCGCCGATTTGTCCTTTTTCTCTGGCGCGTCATCAGCCTTTTCTTTCTTCACCTTTTTAGTTTTAGCCTTTTTTTCGCCTTCGTTTTTTTTATCTTCTTTATGTTTACTTTTTACGGCAGGCTGTTCGGCCTCGGCCGAAACGGACAAGCCTAAGCGGTGATCTTTCGGCTCAATGGAAACAATGGTAAAATCCCGTTTTTCTCCCGAGTGAAAAGCCTCGCTGATTTTTTGCCCCGCGGCCAAGCCGATCTGGCTGATATGCGCTAAGCCGTGGATATCCGGGTCCAACTCAACGAACAAGCCGAACGGGTTAACTTTAAGGATAGTGCCGGAAACCACCTGGCCGACTTTATATTTCTTTTCCACGTCATGCCAAGGATCAGTTAAAAGCTTCTTGGCTGATAAAAATATTTTTGAGCCTTCAATGGAAATTATTTCGGCCTTGACTTTGTCCCCGACTTTAAATAAGTCCGACGGATCATCAATGCGCTGCCAAGCCAATTCGGAAATATGAATCAAGCCTTCTAAGTTTTCGCCAAAGCTGACGAAGACTCCGAAGTCGGTTAAGGCCGTAATCGCGCCTTCGACCACGCTGCCGACTTTATATTTGGAAATTATGTCTTTTTGCTTTTCTTGCCAAGCTTCTTTCTCGCTGACAATTAATTTTTCGTCTTTTTCGTCCAAAGTCATAACTTTGACTTCAAAGTCAGTGCCGACGAAAGATTTTAACTTGTCTAAAATTCTGCCTTTATCGCCGCCGTTAACTCGCGGATAATTTTCCGGCGCTAATTGCGACACCGGTAAAAAGCCCTGAATTTGGCCATAGCTTACCAGTAAGCCGCCTTTATTGGCGTCTTGAACTCTGAATTTCAATATGGTTCTATTTTCATAAGCATCAAATAAAGCGCTCCAGGCTTTTTGCTGGCCGGCGCTCCTGAATGACAGCTCTAAATCCCCGTTTTCATTTTCCTCTTCAACGATAGTCGCTTCAACTTCATCGCCCGGCTTTAAATTGGCGTATTCTTCGGCTTCAAAATAAAGCTCGCGGCCGCGCACCACGCCGGTAGCTATGCCGTCAATATCAAGCTTAACCTCGGCTTTTGAAGCGGACAAAACCGTACCCTTGATAATTTCTCCGACTTGAGGAATCTTGGCGTTTTCCGCGTCCAATAATTTTTGAAAATCATCGTTGGAAACGTCAGATTGCCCGTTATTTAACTTAGTTTCTTCCGTCATAAAATAAAAAAATTATCCTAACCTCTCTTCGCAGAGAAGTCCTTTAGCCGCCTTGACTAAAGGCTTAATTATAGGCGTTATTTAATTTGTTTTTATATTATACACTATTAATTTAAAATTGCAAGCATTTCAATTAAACACCAGACTATTTTTTATATCTAATAAATATTTTCTACAAATATTTTTCTCTTCTTTATCTACCAATTCAAAAACCAAGTTATCAATATTTATTTTGCCGCCGGTCTTTTTAATATAATGTTTAATCTCGCATTTTTTTTCACCCGCTTCTTCCATATAAAAACTAATATTTTTCGCGCCGATTGTTTTAAAGCCTTCGGGCAAATCAAAGCCATAGCCCATTAAAACATTGCTGATAAGCAAACCGTCTGCGGTCTCGGCTATAACGTAAGGCGAAACTTGATGGGCGATTTGCGAACTTAGCCAATCAACGCTTTCATCGCGCATTAAAGCGTACCAAATAGCGAAAATGCCGGCGCCGGTCGCTAAAAATAAAATTAAAAATTTTACAGTATAATTTTGCTCGCGCATAATTAAAAAATAACAATATCTATAATCTATTCATATTTTATCTTTTTTACCAATTTTAGGCAAATAAAATATCAATATAATTATAATTTGTATTTTAAAGGCGAGCCTAGAAAAATTTAGGTTTAAATTTGCGGAAAAAAATAATAAAATATAAAAAAGAGCGCTATTACGCGCCCTTTTTTCTAAAAATTATATTAATTGCAACTGGCCGCCGCGCCGCCGGCCGCGGCCGCGGCCGCGCCAAAACCCGCGGCCGGAGCCGCGCTCGATACTTGCTGAGAACATTCCGCCGGAGGAGTATTAAAGGCCGCGCAAATACCGGCTAAATAACTGGCCGAATCTCTGCCGGCGCTAGATTGAACGCCATTAATAACTAAGGTCGGGCTGCCGCCGATATTTTTAGATTGGGCGTTTGCTTCTTCTGCCGCGTATAAATTTACGCTGTCAGTTTTTATGCAAGCGTCTATCGTCGATTTATTGATTCCGTATTTAGTATATAACACGTTTACTAATGGTTCTGAACATTGAGCGTCAGAGCCGCATGATCCGATTCCGGAATCAAGCGCAAAAGCCAAAACATAATCTAATAATTTTGTAGGATATTTTTTCTCAATGCATAATTGTCTTTGAGCTTCAAGTTTTTCGTGCTCTCCATGCATCGCCCCAATCTGTCTTATTTTGAAATCAATTTTACTTCCTAATAATTTTACCGCGGGAATAATTCCTTTTTCAGATTGAGTCCCGTAAGGGCAATAAGTAAATACATATAATTCAACAGAAGGCTTATCGCTTTTTGGTACAACCGTAGGAGCGGCGGCTTGAGTATCGGCGGCCGGAGCGGCGGCTTGCTTCGCCTTTTCCTCGATGAAAGCCGCTATATCAATGCCTGATTGAAAAAATTTCCCCCCGTCTTTGGTCATGTACGAATTATATTTTTGGCCGCTGACATCCAATTCAATATTATAAACATCTCCTTCTAAAACCGCGCTTTTAACCGTAGCCTTGGTATCGGCCGGCAGTAAATTTTCATTAATAAACTTTTCCGCCGCGGCCTTGGCTTCTTCCGGGTTAAGAGTTTTCTTAACATTTTTCGCCGTAGGAATGGCTAAAGAACAGCCGCTAACCAATAAAACCGACAACAAGCTTAATAGTATTAGTTTTTTCATGTTTTTGAGTTATAAATTATTTATCTTAATAGAATAGCAAATAATGTATAAAGTATCAAGTATTATGGTTTCCGGGATACTTAATACTATTTTGTTGGCAACTCAAAGCAAAACCTACTGCCCTTGCCTTCGCCGTCCGACTCGGCCCAGATCTTGCCGTGGTGCGCTTCAATCATCATGCGCGCCACGTACAGACCCAATCCTGTGCCTTCGGTATGGATCAGCGACGTGCCGGTGCCGCGGGAAAATTTCTTAAACAGATTTACCATATCTTCCGGCCTAATGCCCATGCCCGAATCAGCCACGCAAAATTTTATTTTATTTCCCGCCTGTTCAAGCTTAACCGTCACACTGCCCTGCTTAGTGTATTTTATGCCGTTATCAATCAAATTCATGACTACCTGCCTGATTTTTTCCTCGTCAATTTTTAAAAGCGGCAGAGGCTTAGCCGGCGGCTTGTATTGCAAAATCAAATTTTTCTTTTTGGCGTTGCCGGATAATTCCTCTACGACGCTCTCGGCCATCTTGTTTAAATCAACTTCCTGGAAATCAAACTGCAGGCGGCCGGATTCAATGCGGGAGATATTCAGCAGATTTTCCACCAGCTGAATTAACCTTTCGTTGGATAAAAAAACTTTTTCTAAAGATTCGGTTTCCGGCTTGGTTAAGGCGCCGAAATTGCCTTCTAGCATCATGGAAATATAGCCTTTAATCACGGTTAGCGGCGTGCGCAGTTGATGCGAAGCGATGGAAATAAATTCCGATTTGGCCGCGTCAAGCTTTTTTAGCTGGATGTTGGCTTTTCTTAAATCGCGCGTGGCTTTTTCCACTTCTTTTTCCATTTTAACGCTGAAATTTTTGGTTTCTTTGTATAGTAAGGCGTTTTCTAGGGCAATGGCGGTTTGCGCCCCGACCACTTCTAAAACCTTTAAATCTTCTTCATTATACATATCGCCCGACTCTTTAGCGCCTAGAGCGATTAGGCCGATGGTTTTATCTTTAACGTTTAAGGGGGTTAATATCTCAACCCCTAATTTAAGCAGTATGCCTAAAGTTTTATTATTTTTAAATTGCGTTTTTATGTCATCGGTAATAATAGTTCGGTTTCTCTTTATATAAATTTCATTTAATTTTTTATCCTCATCAAATTCTTGCTGTCCGCCCGTGTTAAAGCCGTTATTGTAATTTATGATATATTTCTTGGTTTTCTCACTGTAAGTTAAAATGCCGATGGCTTTGGCATGGAAAGCGCTGGACAAGGTGTCAAAAATATAGCCGTAAATTTTTTCCGCCTCTAAAGTGGAGCGCAGTTTTTCCGATAGCGTGGCGATTACTTCACTGCTATCGTATAACGAAGAGAAAAAATATTTATTGGCCAGGCGGTAAAAACGGTGTCTGATGGACGGATAAACAGAAATTGACCCTATTAACATAAAAAGATTCGCCCAGTCGGAATATTGAGTAAAATATCTGTCAAAAAAATATTTTATGCCAACCGCGGCTAGCAGTATTGAAATTAACGAAGATAAATAAACCGAGTAGCGCCGCATCACCAATTTAATATCCATGAGGCGATGAGCGATAATGGCGTAGGCGGTTAAAATAACGTACAATGATACTAAAATATTTCCAATTGGTAAAATCGGTATATTATACCAAAGAAAAAAATTTGTTGAACCGCCTAAAAAACCTATGCCTGTCCCTAGAAGCAAAAATTTAATTTGCAATCTTTTAGCCCCGATAGAATATTTATAATTAACTATAAACAAAACTACAGAATAAACAACGAAGCTAAAAAACATTAATAAAAATAACCAATACAAACTACCCGCCACAGGCCAAAATTTAAAAGATAATTTTGAAGAAATCCTTTCGACTAATAAGTCGCTAGGTGATATAAAAGCTAAAAATACAACAAATAAATATCCAACATATAACAAAATTCTATTATATAATATTTTATCTGCTTCTAAATAAAACAAAGTAAACCTTAAATAAAATAATGGAATAAAAAGTGAAAAAACTGTTAAAATTTTACACCATAATAATGCGCTTTGAGAATTGTCGGCAACCTGCCATAAAAAATAAGCGACGCTCCAAAAAGCTACGCTAAAACAAAATAAAACAAAACTAATATTTATATTAGATTTCTTTTTGCGTAAAATAATTACGCCTAAAATTAAACTGGTTAAAGCATTTATTAATGCCGAAATAGCGTAAAAACTCATAGTAATAAATAATATAATTATTATACCATATTTATTATTTTTAGATAAGAAAAGAGGGCGGAATTTTATCCGAAGATAATAATCCACCCTCTGTAAGTCTACTCGATCACCGCAATGTTAAAAATACGATGCGGAGTCTGAATAACCCTAATTCCTCTTCCTTTATAAGCCTCGAAGAGAATATTCCTCCATTCTTTATCGGAGCGATATTTCATCTTCGGCCATTGAATTAGGATGTGCAAAAACGGTCGCTCAATAAAGTTATCAGCGATATTGGCCGTAATAATTTTGGCATGGCCATTGATGCCGAAACTCGCGAGTAGAGCCTTAATACGTTTCGGGGTATAGTAGTAATCCCCTAAGCCAATGCATGTAATAATATTAAAGCGCTCTGATTGAACTCCGTTTTGGAAAAGAATATTTGATAGGTATTTTTCAGCTCGACTGGTAGAGACATTCGAACTAATAAATTTAAAACACTTTTCATCGAGTTTAAATATCCCTATCAATTCACGAGCACGTTCACGAGCAAATAATGAATCAGGCTCAACCGATACTACGTGGTATTCAAATTTAGACCCATCGTCAATTGCTCGTCTGATTCCCATCATAGTGGCCTGAAGTTGACCCCCAGCGACCTCTAATATGGAAATCTTTCTCCCCGGATTTTTGGCAGCCAATCTGTTGATGGTCCGTCGATATTCATCGGCTATAATTTCTAGCCGAGATCTGACGTCCTGGGCAATCGGCATACCGACCCAGAAAATTGACCACGTTTTAATTAGCTTGTTGACGATTCTAAAAGGCGTAATTTTATTTTCCCAGTCTTGGGAAAATTTAGCCGGCTTAATCCCAAAACGTTCGAAAGCGTTATAAATAACATCCAACGAACGAGACAGGGCCGAGTATTGACGTATTTCTCTCAGCATCGGCGAACCGATAAAGAGAAATCCATCAAACCAAAAACTTGATGACCGGATGGTGTGACGCGGATCTTTAATTCGCCTGATTTTAGCGATCGCGAGTCCTATTAAACCCTTAACGTATGGCCATAATAGAATTGCACTACCAATGAACAAAAGGCTGATTAAAGAAAGGTTGGAAAAAAATAATCCAATAATCACTGTTGCCAATATCGGCCAACCGACATAAATCAAGCATTCTACCGTCTGATACCTGTTTTTATTTCCTGTCTCCAGAGGGTCATTAAAAACCTCCTGAATAATTATGGCCCCGTTTTTAATGTCAACGAAGCTCGCACTCTCTGTCTTCAAATTTTCGTTGACTAGCAACATGCAATTCACCTCCCTTTAATTAATCGGCCCCTCGCGGAAGAACTTCCGCGGACCTTTAATAAAACCATAAAGCTGGCAGCCGACAAGAACGCCTAAGCTGCGCAAAAACATCAGCGGATACCGTAAAAAGTTTTTGATTATTGTAATTTCCTCTTCCCAAATATCTGCTAACTCTTCAGCTATCTTTAGAATTAAAACGCTTACATAATAGCAGACGATAATTACCAACTCCGCCATCCAGATAATAAAAAGAATTCTCATTACCCACGAAGTCAAAATATAATCTACTAGGCCTATCAAGTTTTCCCACATGTTTCTACCTCCATTTTTTTCAGAATTTTTCCACCGCCGAAAAGGAGGTGGTTTATTTTTTATTAACTTCTGCATCTGCCAACCGGTAAATTCGGTGTGCCGATATATCTTTCCGCTATTTTTTCCTTTATTAGCTTCGGCAACTTTACAAACAGCCACAAAGCACCGCTTGCTACTGCTAAAAATAACAGCCCTAGCCAGACTACAACAACAATAAACCAATAAATTGGATTGCTCTTTTTCATTTTATTCTCCTCTTTTCTTTTTGAAGTTTGTTTATTTATATTTTCACCCTAAGGTGTTTTAACGAGCTTTTTGTTATTACCGACAGCTTAGTTAAAAACTGCCTAGCAAATAACAACTTTTATCTTGATTTTACCAATATTTAATTAAAATCAAATTAAAAAGTGTTATCCTAAATAACACTTTTATAATAAGCAAAAAATAAGATTTTGTCAATAGTTTATCAAAGGTTGGCTAATTTTAGGTAAATTATAATAATTTTACCCTAGCTATGCTATTTTAAATTTATCCACTCCTCTGGCGATGGCAGGCGTAATAAATAAAATTGTTATATTAATTAAACTTTTGATATAATATTGATATATTTGCTTCGCGTTATTCGGTATCATAAGAATAATAATAAATATAATTTAATGGTATTATCAAAGAGAAGAGTAATATTTGAATTTTGGCCTTTTTTTATTTATAAGTTTTTAAAAGGCGCCTGCTTTATCACTAGCATAACTTTCTTTTTGTATTTCAGGGAAAAAGGAATTGATTTCTTTAAAGCTTCTTTCTTGCTTTCAATCCTTTTTTTATTGCCGATTTTTTTTGAAATAATCACCGGGGCAATCGCCGACACATTCGGCCGTAAATTTTCAGTGCTAACCGGCATCGCCGGGGAAATATTGATTCTTTTAGCAATTATTTATACCGCTAATTACTTCTTGCTTATTGGTTTTTTTGTTCTCTGGGGAATCATCACAACTTTCACAACCGGCGCCGACGACGCCTGGGCGATTGAGCTCGCACCAGACGAGTTAAAGGAAGAATATCTTGATAACTTCTACCCGCTATCATCAAGTTTCTATAGCGTTGGTATGATCGTTGCCGGTCTTTTATCGGGCTGGCTCTTGTTTTTTTCTAACAATCAGGCCGTTTGGGTTGCCCGCCTGATTATTATAATAATCACCTTGCTTGTTTTGTCTTTTACAAAAGAAAATTTTAAAAAAGAAAAGGATGGCAGCTCAAAATTTTTTCAACTCAAAGCGAGCCTTAAAAAGGGATATGAATTTTTTATCATCAACGCAAACACTAAAAATATTATTTTGGGAGAATTTTTCGCTACAATTGCCTTGGTTGGAATCGGCAGTGTGGCAATGCAAAAATATCTTTTGGATTCAGGCCTAAAAGAAAGCAACTGGGGCTTGGTTTATTCATTGTCGGCTATCGCGGGTATTTTTATACCTTTATTGGCTATCGGAATGACAAAAAAGTTTTCAAATCAAAAAATTTATCTTATTATCGTTTATGCTTCCCAAATTATTTTATATCTTTCCGCCAGTCTTTTGCTTAATCCCCTGTTTGCCGTTTTATTAATTTTTCTTCATAACAGCCTGGAAGATGCCTTCAACCCGGTTAACTCGGCCTTTTTTCAAAAAGAGATCCCATCGAAAATCAGAGCCACCCTCGGCTCTCTCCGGGCCGCCTCGCTTGGCCTAGCCGCCTTTAGCGGCACAATTCTTGGCGGTTTTTTAACAAATTATAGCAGCGGTCAAGCGTCAATCTTCGGCCTTGCCCTGCTGATTATTCCAGCAATCATTTTCTATGCTAAAATTAAAACACCTGCCTTACAAAATTAATAAAAAATTTGAATAGATATTTGGCTAATTTTAGATATATAATTGCAATTTTATGTTTTTATATCATTAATAAAATTAAATAGTATGGAATAAAATACAAAACCTGGCCGTTCACTTCTTTTCTATCCATTTCACTTTTTGTTACAACCACTCCGTATCCCAGCTTTTTCGCCTTTATATAATCTGCCAAAACCGAAAGTTCTTTAGAGCTGATATTGTTTGAAAATTTAACTTCAACCGGCAAGTATTTATTATTAATATTAATTATAAAATCTATTTCCTTTTCTCCTTGCCGCCAAAAACTCAAGCTATCTATTAATTTATTAGTTTTATATTTTAATTCAAACACGTTATAAACCACATTCTCAATAATTTTTCCAAAAGCCTGCGGAACTTCATCGACGTGATCCGCCCTGAAATGATTAAGAGCGCAGGTAAAGTTAATGCAGGGAGTATATAATTTTTTTAAAATTCTGCCTTGCTTAATCGGACTTTTGTGATATTTATAAAGTACTTCCACGACATAACTGTCTTTCAAATATTCCAAATATTTATTTAAAGTTATAAAAGACACTCCGGCCTCTTGGCCGATATTCTTTAGCTCGAAAATTGAGCCGGCATTATTGATTAATTGGCGCGTAATCAATTTGAATTGGTCGATTTTTTCAATATTAAAAATACGAATGCAGTCCTCCAATACTTTGCCTATCACCGATTCGACGATATATTCGTGCTTTCTTTCCGGACTGGCAATTTGCCTGGTTTCGGGAAATTGGCCGACAGTTATATATTCTCTGCTCAAATCGGCAATTTCCTTGCCGTGGTGGGTGTTATAAATGCTTAATTTTCCGAACTGTTTCGGCAATTCAAACAAATCAAATTTTTCCGCTAAATTAGCTCTACCATAATTAATTTTTGCGAACTCCCTGAATGACATCGGCGGTAGATAAAAATCAAAAATTCTGCCAGCCAGACTTTCCCGATACTTGCCCCTTAATAAAACGCTTTGCGAGCCGGTAACAATAAACTTAATTTTTTTACCGGACAAATCATAGTATTTTTTCAAAACTGATTGCCAATCTTCAATATATTGAATCTCGTCCAATAAAATATAGACCAGTTCATCTAAGGCGAGGCTCGGCCTAGCTATAATATCTCTAAAATAAACAGACAGAACCTCATCAAGAAATTCCGCCTTTTGTATTTGACTGGCATAATCAAATAAAAAATAAAAAATATTTTTTGGTTGAACTTTTTCTTCTATCAGCCGGCCGATTAATTGCTTAACAATCGTACTCTTGCCAACGCGCCGCAAGCCAACGATATTAAGCATTAAAGGGTGCCCCAAATTGTTAATTATAACCTCATAGAGATCTCTTTTCTCCCATTTTGCCTCTTCCGCTTTATACTGATTATTTTCCCACCAGCCATTTTTCAAGGCTAAATCTTGGCTTGTTATCATATATTTATAATTAAAGCGTTATATAACTAAATTACAATTTAACTATACTATACATAAGCTATAATGTCAAGAACTGGCTAATTTTAGTAATTTTATTGCAATTTTATACTTAATATGCTATTTTATTAATATATGGTAAATAAAATAACCAGCAATAAATCATATAAACAACTGGCTGAATATTACGATGAGCTTACCAATTTAAGGGTGTTTACCGTTTATAAATCTATTATCGGTAAAACTAAAGGTTCGCGTATGCTTGATCTGGGCTGTGGCACCGGGAATTTGCTTAAATATTATTCTTCAAAAAATGAAACATACGGCATTGACGGTTCGCCGGAGATGATTAAAATCGCCGAAGCGAAAGATAAAAATACTTATTATTCCGTCGGCGATATAAGGAATTTTAAAAACAATAAAAAATTTGATCTTATTACCTGCACATTTGATGTAATTAACCATCTGCCGACTTTAAAAGATTGGGAGCGACTATTTAAAATGGCGGCTGCCTGTCTTAGCGCTGGCGGCATATTTATTTTTGATTTTAATACGATTGAAGGCTTTAAAAATTATGGCGGACGGACAATTTTTAAAAAAATCGGCCGAGATTACATTCTTATGCGGGTAAAAGCCGAGGGGCAAATTTGCTTTTGGATAATTGACGGCTTTATAAAAAAATCATCGGGATTATTTAAGCATAAAAAATTTATTATTGAGGAACGCTCTTATCCGAATAAATTGATTATAAAAAAAGTAAAAAAATATTTCTCTATCATAAAAATTATAAATCTGGACAACAACCGGATATATATTAAGGCAAAAAAGAGAGTGGCTTAACGGTTAAGCCACTCTTAAATTTCAACTAAATACTCAGCGCCGCCTCCACTCTTGATTGTTGAGTATAAGCGAAATCCTCTGGTGAGTGCAGGGAGCGCAGCTTATCCAGCCGCGAATCATTCCACATTTCAAGAAGATCATCCGTCATAATGTTGCCTAGCTTTAATAATTCCTCGGCTCGTTGCTTGGCGTCCAAATAACAATCCCCTTTGCTGGAAATGGCAAAATTATAAATTCCCAAACTCATGGCGCTAAGAGTTCCGGCCAGCGGGTGATACTCATTATTTCCCAAATGATGCAATTCTGATTTCCAAAAAGGATTTCTCATTTTAACTTTACCTGCGGCCGCCCAGCGCAGACATGTTTGCGCCATATATTTTAAATCCTCGTCGTCAAGCAAAAAATCTTGCATTGTTTCCTTGGCTCGGCCATATGGAGTAACTGCGTTAAGATAAATGGAGGATGCTCCGTATTCACCGGCAAGCTCAGCAATTTCATCTAGCTCGCCGATATTTTTTTTATGGACCGCTGCCGCAACGGTAAAAGCCAAGCCGGCATCATTGAGCAGGCGCAGACGGCGCAAAGTTTTTAAAAATGACCCTTTGCCTCGCAGAAAATCATGAGTTTCCGCCGTTGCTCCATCTAAACTGGTTTGTATACTGATAAGATGCTTTAAAGATTTAAGACCGGAAGCTTGCTGCTCATCGAGATTGTCATAGTCAGTCAACAGAGTTAAGCCAAATTGCATCTCATCGGCGATTTCAAGAATCCGTTGTGTATATGGAAGTGATAATGGCTCTCCGCCGGAGATAACCAACATAAGAACGCCGGCTTCTCGCAATCGTTGTATTATTTTCACCCAATCGTCAAAGATCAGCTCTTTTTGTCTGTTGATGCGACTGTTTGCATTCGTGGCGCAATGACGGCAATATTTCGGGCAATAGTCGGTAATATAAATTGTAACGCTAGATGGCGCCGCTAAGCAATCGGTTCTAAAATTATTTTTACTTTCGTTGAAAATCAAAATACCTGAAGCCTCATTTCGTCGGTCTATCAATCCTTGTTCATCATAAAAAGTGATAAAATCCTGAATTTCTTGATCGCCGATCATCATTCCCTTAACAATTAAATTTTTACGCAATTCACTTATAGTCAAAGGGGTATTGAGAAGACGGAGAATCTCAAAAGCATCTTCATTAAATTGCCAATAACGCCCGCTAAAAGATTGAAAGGCCAAACAGCCAAACCATTCATGACGCAATATAATTCCTTCCTTCAGCGCGTATTTCATTTTACCTCCAATGGATTGATGGTGAGGATTTACGCTATAGCCGTAAATCCTCACCTGAGTTGTGCCACCGGTCAGTTATTTGGACCTGATAGCGGGTTGAATTTCCGATGGTGCCGGGGCCGATACTTCGCCATGGTTAATCATCACGGCAGGCTGAGGCCGTATAACGACCACTTCCTTTGGATTTAGAGTGCGCATCCCCATCCCTCCTTTCTTGAGCATAAATTGTAAGGCATAACAACATCCTTACGCCCTCACCTAAAATAAAATATTCTCAACTTTTAGTATTTAGTATTAAGACATTTTAATGAGCTTTTTATTATCGCTAATAACCTTTTAAGCTATAACGATAACACCTTTAAAATAGTCTGAATTGCCGTGATTGTCAAGAATTGTGTCAGAAGAATGCGGGCGTAAAATTATCTCAACTAAAACGGCTTTTTTTATATAATCATTTTTGTTGTATAATTTAACTATGAACACCTATTTAAAAAAATTCATAGACGTTAAATTCAAAAAACCGGGTAAAGCCCTGGATTTGGGAGCCGGAGATTTTTCCGATATAACAGACTTAAAAAAACTTGGCTGGGAGGGTGAAGGCGTGGATATAAAAACCGGCGTGGATTTGGAGAAACCATATCAATCAAAAAATAAGCCTTTTGATTTAGTATATACGAATTATGTTCTGCAAAAATTAAAAAATAAAGAACAGCTTATTAAAACAGCCTATAGTAATTTAAAAAACAGCGGTTGGTTTTTTATTCATACTTTTGATAAATCAGACCCTAACGGCAAATCCGATATAACCGCTGATTTTTTAGAAAAATTATTAAAAAAACAAGGTTTTAAAAATATCGCCGTTAAAATATTTGATTTTTACGACGATGAAGCCGGACATAAGCATTGGCATAAAATTTTAGAGGCCAAGGCGCGAAAATAAAAACCCGACAAATTAATGCCGGGTTTTATAATTTTAAACACAAACTTTTATAAAATATCGCCTACTCAATATTAAATCTATATCCATTAACTTCTTCCAATAATTTCAAAGTGGCGATTACCGACTGATTATCGGAACGCTTTATAATAAATTTTCTGCCGTACTTTTTTACCAGCGGAGTTAAGAACTCATCGCCCCAGGACGGCGAAAAAGTATTGACCCCGTAAAAATCAGCCTCAACATTTTCTATTTTATCTGCGCTTGGCAAAGAAGGCATAAAAGCGGCTAAAGCTTCTTTGCCTAATTGCCTTGAAGTTAAAGTTGCGCCGAATTTTTTTAGTTGTATTATCATATTATTTATTTTATCAATAACACTTTTAAAACTTAACTAACGCCAAACAACCGTTAACCGGCGTTTTCGCTTCAGCTATGTCTATGCCATGGCTTTTTTTATTTATTCTTAATTCGGCCTGCCCGCTCTTGAATAAAAAATCATATTTGTTTTCCGCAACTATTTTTCTAACAAATTTAAGACCGTTGCCCCGGCTTTCCGGCGCCCGCCCGGATATTATTTCGGTAAAAGCCATTTTTACCGCGTCTTGATCATCTTTTAAATCTGGCCTGACCTTTCTTAAGGTAGTTAAAACTCCCTGGCCTCGATCGGCAATCGCCAATTGCCGGTTATTAAGATTATAGATAAAAAACACCCCCGGAACATCCGGCCAGTTGCCGAGATTGTGGTCATAGGCATTATTGCCGATTTCTCCGACGACGGAAGTAATTAAAGAAAACCTGTCTTGCAGAATGCCGGATTTAATAAGTTCGGTTTCCAGCCTTGACAGCCGCGCCTGAAAAATTGAACTGTTGGGACAGTAAAAATCGGCCAGAGGTTCAACGGCTGTATCGCCGCTTGCCCATTTTAAAGCCAGTTTATAAATATCCAAATTAGGCATCAATTCGGCCAATAAATTTCTGTCATAGTATCTATGCCCGGAGCTTTTAAGGCGAACCGCCGGCAATTTTCCGCTTTTATCCCAGCGGCGAAGCGTATCTAGAGAAACTCCTAATATTTGCGTGGCCTGATTAATTGTTATTAACTCTTTATTTTGCATAATAGTATTATACCTTATTTTTTAAAACTATGCAAATACTGATTTTAAATAATTTGCAAAAATAATTAAATTTAGCTAAAATTAAACAAAAATATTAAATAATATGATATTACTAAGATTACAATCTATGCAAAATAGAAAAGGCCTGATTTTACTCAGGCCCTTTTTGTTAAAAATTTTTGATGAGCGCGATTTCCTTGCAGTCTACTGACCCCGGTACGGCGATATTGCGCGGACAGCGGATACAATCTGTCCACATTTTTTTAGGCAGCATCTCCATGCCAACTTTTTTAAAACCGTGCTTTTCAAAAGTATTAGGGCGTAAAGTTAAAGTGTAAACTATTTTTATGCCCAGATCCTCTATCCTCTCCATCACTGCCGAAATTAGCATAGAGCCTATGCCGTGATTAAAATATTTTTTATCCACAACCCAAGAAACTATTTCCGCTTTTTCATCTTCACCGATTTTAAAAGCCACGCTGCCGGCAAATTGGCCATCATAGTCAGCCGCCAAAAAATTCGGCAACATGACCGTTAGCTCGGCTCTGCTTTTTGGCAGAAGCAACTCTTCCTTAGCATAGAGCTTGATTAAATCGTGAATTTTTACTATATCACTAACTACCGCTTGTCTAATTATTATTTTCATGATGAATCTCCTTTTTTGATTAAAATTTAACCGGTTGTTTCGTTTACCCTTTACGCTCCCCTATGCGCAGCATCACCTCCTTTCATTTTCAAAGAACTAAAAAACGGCCTTTTTGAGGCCGCTTGATAGTTCGTAAAGTATAAATATTTTAAACACTAACAAACAGCCTCAAAAAAATAGTTTGAGTTGCGCGGCGTCTGTTTATAATTGCGTGTATTTTATTTTTTGCCATATAATATTAAAAAACCTCGTCTTCAAATAGAAAAAATTCTATTCAAGGACGAGGTTATTTAGTCTCGTGGTACCACCCTGATTCCCCAATTTTATTATCGGAGCGCTCATTAAGCTATTTGCCCGCGGTAGCAAACCGCTCCGGCCTACTTAGGTTCAGCCGGCAATCTCCGGAAGCGCGTTCAGCATTACTGGCCTGCCGGGCTCGCACCATTACCCGGCTCGCTTAGAGGCTTAAATATTGCTTACTATTTTCCTTCAATGATTAGGTTGATTTTTAAGATCAATTATATTGTAATATATAAATAATTTTTTGTCAAACTGACAAACTTTTTTACAAAACTTTCTCAAGAATAATCCCTCGTCGGCGATACCTTTCCTTCATTTCAGCAAAAGTAACTACGCCTAAATTTTCATGTATTTCATGGTTTATTTCGGTTATTTCACCGCCGAACCATTCGGGCGGAATAAAATTAAGCATGTCTTCATCATTATCAAATTCAACTTCCACTCTAACATAACCGCTTAATTTTTCTTTATAAATATCTAGCTCGCATATCAAATTATTAAGCGGTAACAAGTATCTTAATTTTTTATGAGATTGGACGGTAGCGCCGATCAGGGCTTTAAACTCTCCTTCTTTAATATGAATAACATGCTCAATTCTTTCCTGCGCGGAATTATCTTCTTTTTTGATTAAATGATAATCATTGCCTTTTTGGCGAATTTTTAAAGCATCAACCGCGTTAGAATCAAAAAAATCTCCGATTTGAATTTCAATCGGCTTGAATTGATTTAAATTATTGGGCAAATATTTTACTAAATAAACCCGTTCTCTTTCTGTTTGTTTCATAAAAATTAATACAAACTATTGCTTATAAAACTTTCGCGTATGAATAGCAATCTTTCATTTTTCCGTCTTTCTCTTTTAGCGCTTTCCGCATCCGCCCTTCTTTCCGGTAGCCGTTTTTTATAGCCACTTTTTCGCTGGCAATATTGGCCGGCTGCATTAATATTTCAATCCTCATAAGCTTTAGTTTCTTAAAGCAAACATCTTCCATTAATTTAACTGCTCTACTGGCAATGCCTTTACCCCAATATTTTTCATCTATAAAATAACCGATTTCTCCAACATATCTCCGGTGATAATTTATTTTCACGCCAATCGCGCCAACAACCTCTTCGCCATAAATAATCGCGTAATTCCATTCGGTATTCTCTTTCTGCCGTTTCGTATTGCCTTTAAGCCAATTTTTCTCGGCTAAAACAGACTTCGGCCGGACGCTTGTCAGATAAACAAAATTCTGGTTATTTAAAATCTCGTAAAATTTTTTGGCGTCGCTGATTTTTTGCGGCCTTAATTTTATTTTTGGCATAAAATTAAATATTAGTCTCTTATGCGCGAATTTTATCATATTCACTGATAATTTTCAATAAAATATATCTGCTTTAAATTAATTTTGACACTTCTCTAATCTTCCTCTAAAATTAACTACATATGAAACAATCCCAACTTTTCACCAAAACTGAACGCTTCGCTCCTAAGGACGAAGAAACTATAAATGCTCAACTTTTAACGCGGGCCGGTTTTACCGAGAAGCTAATGGCCGGAGTCTATAATTACCTGCCCCTAGGGCTTTTGACCCTTAGGAAAATTGAACAGGTAGTTAGGGAAGAAATGAATAAAATCGGCGGACAGGAAATTTTAATGGCCATGCTGCATCCTAAGGAAAACTGGGAGAAAACCGGTGGCTGGGATAATATTGACATTCTTTTTAAAATTAAAAGCCGAACGGAAAAAGAATACGCGCTGGGGCAAAGCGAAGAAGAAGTGGTTACTCCCCTAATCATGCACCGGGTGCAGACAAGCAAAAACCTACCTTTGGCGGTTTACCAGATTCATTGGAAATTCCGCGATGAGCTAAGGGCTAAATCAGGGCTCTTAAGAGGCCGGGAATTTTTAATGAAAGACATGTACAGTTTCCATGCCGATCAGGACGACTTTGATAAATTTTATAAAATCGCCAAACAGGCCTACTTAAAAATATTTGAACGCCTGGGCTTAACGGCAAAAGTGACCGAAGCTTCAGGCGGAAGTTTCAGTAAAAAAATATCCTATGAATTCATGGTTCTGACCGACGCCGGAGAAGACGATATTCTGTATTGCGATGAATGTGTTTTTTGCGTTAATAAAGAAATCGCCGAACAAAAAGAATTTGATTCTTGCCCGAAATGCAAAAAGGGCAAATTAAACCGCGCTAAAGCCTCCGAGGTTGGCAATGTTTTTGATTTAGGGCAAAAATACGGCCAAGATTTTGGCTTGTCATTCAAAGATGAAAAAGGAGCAAAAAAATATCCGGTTATGGGCTGTTATGGCATCGGCATCTCGCGCCTTATCGGCGTAATTGTTGAAAAAATGCATGATGACAAGGGCATTATTTGGCCGGAAGCGGCCGCGCCGTTTAAAACCCATCTTATTTCTTTGGGGCAAAACGAGCGGGCGGAAAAAATTTATTCCGACTTGAACAAAAATCAAATTGAAGTTTTATATGACGACCGAGAAGTAAGCGCCGGCGAAAAATTCGCTGACGCGGATTTAATCGGCCTGCCTTATCGCTTAGTGGTGAGCGAAAAATCTCTTAAAGCCGGCGGAGTTGAATTAAAAAAACGAGCGGAAAAAGAAAGTAAAATTATTGAAGAAAAGAATGTAATAAAAGAGTTAAAATAAATACAATAGAAAAAAGACGAGATTAAAAAACTCGCCTTTTTTATTGTAATTTTAAATTTTTAAGGCGAGCCTAGAAAAATTTAGGATAAAATTTATGGCAAAATTTCTTTACAAAATTTTCCTGTTTGAGCCGTTAGGCGAGTTGAAAATTTTGTTAGAAATTATTGGCATAAATTCCTAAATTTTTCTCCAGCTCGCGATTTTTGCGCCGCTTTTTCTAAAAAAGCGGCCCCGAGCGGAGCGGAAACATATCACTTAAACACCTGCGCCGTGAACGTTAAAATTTGCGTGCTTTTATCCTTGTAGCAATCCGGCGCCAGCCCGGCTTTTTGCCAGCAGAGTTCTGATAAAAATTCTTCTAGGGTCCAACCGGTGTCGGTGGCTACTTGGGGTAAAAACACTCCGCTTTGCGCGCCTCGCCTTATAATCACGCCGTGCCGGCCTAACTCTATTTTTTGCCAATCATCAATCGGTTCCGGTGTTGATAAAACACTAACTTCATATTCTAACTTGCTTAATTCATCTTCGCTTACCGGGTTAAAACGCCCGTCTTCCGAACAGGCGGCCACCGCCATGTCGCGCACTACCTGCCACAGCGGCTCGTCTGACGGCACAATTTGCCCGATACAGCCGCGCAGTCGCCCGTCTTTTTCTAGCGTCACGAACGCACCCTGTTTTTGATTTAATCTCTCATCGGTAACATTAAATTCCGGAATCTTACTATTCTTCACATAGCTTTCCACTGTCTGTCTCGCTATATCTAGAAGCTTCTTCTTCTGCTCATCACTTAATTCGTTAATATTTTTAAATTTTTCATTGTCATTTTGCATTTTGCTATTTACATTTTCCATTTTAGCAAAAGCGACCGTCCCGTATCCGACCACCCTTGCTTTATCGCCGATTAACGGCGCGTCGCCGCTATTGGCATATTTTAAAATTTCAACTTTATCCCAGCCGGCTAATCGCGCTAACTCTATAGCGGTTTTAACCGCGTCAATGCCGCAAAGCGCGGTTTGCTCGTTAGCGTAGCCGGCGCTTTCCACGCCCTTGATATAACCGACGAATTCTTCGGCAGTAGCGGTTTTTATTTTTTCCAAAGTTTCTTTATCAATTTTATTAGCGTCTTCATACTCCGGGTAATGCGACATGTCAGTGGAAATTATTACTATGTCATCCTGGCTTAAATTATCTTTTAAAGCCTCGGCTAATTTTTTATAACTATCTTCATCTTGGTTGCCGAATAAAATCGGCAAAATTTTAAAATCGCCCTCTAAAACCGTTTGTAAAAACGGAATTTCCACTTCTAAAACATGATCTTCTTTATGGATTGAGCCGTCATATTTTATGTCGCCGCCTGCCGCGATTAATTTTTCCGCCAACTCTTTATCTACCGCTACGGTTCCGAGCGGCGTCTGCCAGCCGTCGCTATCATCAATGGCTATGCCGTCAAAATAGGCTTTATGGGAATTACTGATAATCACGGCTGTGTTAATTTTTTTGCCCTCTAGTTGTTTAAAGGCATAAGCCGCCGCCGCTCCGCTATAATCATAGCCCGCGTGCGGCACTATAATGGCTTTAACCCGGCCTTCTATTTTCTCCGCCAGCGCCTGTTTTAAATACCTCCGGATTTGATCGGTAATCGCGCCCGGCTCATTTGGATAAAATTGCCCGGCTACGGCCGCCGGTCTGATGGTTTTTAACATATCATTAGTCGCCTGTTTCTGACCGCAGGCGGTTAAAAGCATTAAAACTAAGAATAAAAATAATAATTTCTTCACAAAAGTTCTAATATTTTAAGCTCTAGCCTGCCGCTTCCGCTGTCATAAACCGCGAAGCTGGCTTTATTAAAAACTCCGCCTAAAGTTCCCGGATTGGCCGTAGTAATTCCGTCCTTAGCTTCAATCCACGGCTCATGCGTATGGCCGTAAAAAACCACAACGCATTTTTTTTGTTCTAAAACTTTTTTGATAAACCAGGGCTCATGGCATAAGCCGACGGTTTTTCCCTCAATCTCAAACGCGCCGAACCTGCCTAAATAATTTATATTGCTATGTTTGCCGATCTCCGGCTCTTGATAAATTTCCAAATTGCCTCTAATTAAATAAACAGCTTTAAAACTCGCCGCCAGATGTTTCAAAGTTTCCGCATTCACCACGTCGCCGCAGCAAATCGCGCTGGTAATTTCCTGGTCTCTGCCCCAATTTATACATTTTTCCAGATTAACCAAATTATCGTGAATATCCGCTATAACTAAAAATTTCATAGTTTTTATTAATAATTCAGCTGCAAAAAATTGTTTTTATCGCGCATACGAAATTGTAGCGACCGCAGGGAGACCAAATTTCGTCTAAGCAGAAAAAACAATTTTTTGCAGCTGAATTATGCGTAAGCTATTTCAACGTCGCCCAAATCTCATAAACTACCCCTAAAATAAGCAGTAGCGATAAAAAATAAGCCATGGGTTTAGTTAATTTATTCTTTATAATTGAGACCTGCTCCGGCTTAGCTTTGACTCTGAATACCAGCCAAATTAAAATGATGCCGGATAATCCGCCGGCCACGGCTCCGGTAAAGCTGATAACTTTAGTTAAGTTGGCCCAGCCGACCAAATATAAAAAATAAGGAATAAAACAAGCTAAAAACCAGGACAATTTATTGCTTAAACCAAGATCCCATTGATAAATTTCTTCCATGGCTTGAGCAGTGACTATGTATGATGTGATTATGGCTAAAAGCCCGAAAATCAAAGAAAAAATAATAACGCCGTCATTTAAAACCAAACTTAAGCCGGCTAAAGTATCGGGCGTTGTGCTCGCGCCGGTTATGCCTAAGATTGCCAAGACAAAAATTAGCGTCAACACGGCCGGAATAAAAGTGCCCCAGGCGATGGCGCTTTTAATTTTTTCTTTTTCATAAGCTAGCAAGCGGCAAATTTCAGGAATGGCCGCGCCGCCGCTGACGGCGAAAAATATCGGCCCATAAGGCAAAAAGACGTTTCTCCATTCCACTAAATGATAATTGGCCAATTGGATATGGCCAAAGCCTCGCCAGATGATCAAACCGATGGCGATTACTAAAAAAGAGGTTAAAACCAATTCGGTGCCGGCGATCATTTTTATGTCAAAAAAAGTAATTAAAGAAACGCCGGCGAAAATAACGGTTGAATACAAAAAAATACTGCCGCCCAAATAAGGATTCAATAATTGGTGTAAAAAAAGGCCGCCGACAATAATATAGGCCAAAACCGAACCGTAGCTGCCGATGGCGTCAATGATAAAAGTCAATTTCTTGCTTTTTTGATTAACATATCTGCCGACAAAACCGGGCAGACGATGCTTATTCTTAGTTGATAAAACCACTTCAGCGAAAAGCAGATGAAAAAAATATTGAATCGCGGCCAAGGCCGCTATATAAACAAACAGCGGTATAATGCCTGATTTATTTATAACAAAAGGTATGGCGAATAAACCCACGCCGATAATCGTACCCATTAAGGTTGCCACGGCCAAAAGATAATTTTTTGACATAAAATATGTTCTCTATTAACTAATTGGGCTAAATTTGTAAAATTTTCGTACGAGGACTGTTTGAGCCCGAGTACTCTCGGGCGAGTTCCGCAGTAGAAAATTTAATAAATTTAGCCCAATTATCATGTATTTTAACTAAAAAATCTATTTTCTCAAATTTATCTCGTAATTTATCTGCTCAATCTTCCTTAAATGCCCTTTGGCCTGATCATATTTGGTGCGCAGATAGCTCCTCATATCAAATTCAACCAATTCAGCCATAATGTCGTTGGCAATCTGATTAATTTTTTTCACTTCGTTAATATTACCCAGGGTAGCCATTTTTATGGCCTGGCGGACTAACTCGCCGATTAAATCGCTGATCCCGCCGAGATAACTTTCATAGTCAACTTTTATGCCCTGAATTTTATCGACTTTTTTTCCAATCATTACTAAATAAAACATTTTCGCTTCAACGTATTCTTCTAAAGCCGCCTTATAAGACCCTTCCTGCATTAAGCGGGAGGAATTGAATTTTTTTTCCAAATTTTTTAAAATCTCTTCAAGCTCCTTAAGTGTCTTTTCCGCGCCGGCTATATCGTCTCGATGCAGGGAAAATATTGCTTTTTTAGAATCATGCAAAACTATATTAGCTAAGCTAATAATTTGCCGGCGCTCATTACCATGCGCGTCAAAATCTTTTTTTAACTGCTGGACGAATTTTTTATTGATCATAGATAGTGTAAAATGCAAAAATCAAAATGTAAAATTTTTGATTTTTTAATTTTTAATTTATTTTACTCCGCTACTCTGAATATTTCTTCAACGGATGTGATGCCGTCAAGCGCTTTTAAAAGCCCGTCCTGGGCCATGGTAATCATGCCGTTTTTCTTGGCGTTATCGCGCATGTCATATTCGCTGGCCGCGCCGCCTAAAATTAATTTTTCAATTTCCTTATTCATGGTTAAAACTTCATAAATGCCGATTCGCCCTTTATAGCCGATGCCTTGGCAAGTTTCACAGCCCTGGCCCTGAAAAAATTTTAAATTGTTAAAATCAATTTTTTTCTTGTCTTCTTCCAAAAGCTCGCCTAAAAGGCTTTTCACTCTGTCTAAAACTTCGTCTACCAATTTTATTTCCTGCTTGCATTTCTGGCAAATTTTTCTAACCAATCTTTGCCCAAGCATGGCGTTTAAAGCCGGCGCCAATAAATACGGTTTAGTCCCCATGGATAAAAATCTTGGCACCGTGCCGGCCGCGTCGTTAGTATGGATAGTGGATAAAACCAAATGGCCGGTTAAAGCGGCTTGAATGGCGATTTCCGCCGTTTCTAAGTCGCGGATTTCGCCAACCATGACAATATCCGGATCTTGGCGCACGATTGAGCGCAGCCCTTGGGCAAAAGTATAATTTTTACTGGCTTGCGATTGGTTTATGCCGGCGAGCTGATATTCAATCGGGTCTTCAATGGTTATGATTTTAGTTTCTTGATTATTTAATTTTTTAAGTATGGCGTAAAGCGTGGTGGTTTTGCCCGAACCGGTCGGGCCGGTAGTAATAATCATGCCGTTAGGCCGCTCAACTTCTCTTTTTAACTGATCAAAAGCTCGGTCGCGGATGCCTAAATCAGTAAATTCCAAACCAACGGCGCTGGAACGCAATAAGCGCATAACCACGCTTTCGCCGAAATTAGTGGGTAAAAACGAAACCCTGATATCAATGCGGTCATCTTTCATGTAGATTGACAGCCGGCCATCCTGGGGCTTATCCGTAATATTTATTTTTACCGCGGCTAAAAGTTTCATGCGGGAAATTATTTTATCCCAAGACGATTTATCTAAACTGGCCACGTCATGCAAAACGCCGTCAATCCTAAACCTGACCTTTATTAATTTTTCTTCGGCTTCAATATGGACATCCGAAGAGTCTGATTTTACGGCCGCGGCCATGATCATGGTGACGATTTCGGTAATTTGCGCCCGGCTTATCTCGGCCTGCAAATCCTTAAAGCTGGAAAATTTTTCTCCATATTTATTTAATTCTTCTTCCGTGATTTTAATGCCCCTGACGACTTCCCTGACTTTTGGCATGGTTTTATACATCTCTAAGCCGAAATTGAAGCTATTCTCGGTGATTAAATAAATGCTGACCTCTGAAAAATATTTTTCTGATAAACTTTTAGCCAAAGCCTGCACTTTTTCATCTTGGGGCGCTAAGCTGGCTAATTTAATATTTTTGCCGTCATAATAAAAACACAGCGTTTCCAGCGCCTTAACCTCCTCTTCATTAATTAAAATTAAAGCTTCCGGGCTGATAGGAAAACCGAATAAATCAACATAAGGCAAGCCGGCGCCATCCGCCGCCTGTTTGGTTAAACGCTCCAGCTCTTTTATTTTCAGCTTTTTTTCTTTAACTTTAAACTTAGCCGCCGCGCTTTCATCGTTAACGTCCTGCCCGGCGGCGCTACTGAATAAATCATTGATGGATTGGTTGTTTGGCATAATTACATTATAACTTATTTTTTCAATAAAAAAAAGGCGTTTGCCATAATCTCAAAAACGCCTTTTTTTATTTATTTAATTTTCTAAAAATGCCTTATAAGCTAAATAAGCGCAATACAAATCGGCTTTAGAAGAAATCTCCAGCGGCGCGTGCATATTGAATAAAGGCACGCCGGCGTCAATTACCTCCATATTGCGATTGGCTAAATATTTGGCGATTGTGCCGCCGCCGCCTTTGTCAATTTTACCCATGCCGCCGACCAACTGATAAACAATAGCTTTATTCTTATTATATAATTCTACCAACTCCCGCATGAATTTCCCCGATGCTTCGCTGGTTGAATATTTGCCGCCATGGCCGGTGTATTTTTCAATAGCTAGGCCGTAGCCTAAGCGGCAAGTATTGCGAACGTCAAAAACATCTTTGTAATCCGGATCCAATCCGGCCGTAACGTCAGCGCTAATTGCCTGACTCTTGGCAAAAATTTTATAAACACGATCAAGGTCATCTTCCCCGTCGACTAGCTCTGACAAATCAGAAATAAAAATTTCTAAAAAATATGAATTGGCGCCGGTATTGCCGGCCGAACCGATTTCTTCTCGGTCTACCATGGCTAAAACCTGCGTTTTTTCACTCGTCTTTGATTCTATAATGCCCATCAAGGCGGTATAAGCGCAAATCAGATCATCTTGGCTGAAAGCTGAGATCAAACTGCGGTCAAAACCTAAATCGCGAGCCTTTTCGCAAGGCACGGCTCTAAGTTCAGCGCTGGCCAAATCAATTTCTTTCATGCCATACTCGACCCACAAATATTCTAAAATAGCCAATTTAACTTTTTCTTTTATTTTTTCATCTTTAACCGGAATTGAGCCAACTACTAAATTTAATTCTTCGCCCAGCACCTCCTTTGATTCAACTTTTGAGCCCGGGGCGCCGTGGCGGTCTATATGAGGCAATAAATCAGTAATCATAAAAATCGGATCGCTGTCTTTCTCGCCGATATTAATTTCTACTTTCTTGCCGTTTTCCAAATAAACCTGGCCGTGCAAAGCCAAAGCGATGGTCGGCCACTGGTATTTTTTTATGCCGCCATAATAATGAGTTTTCAAAAAGGCCAAGCTTTCATCTTCGTATAAAGGCATGACTTTTAAATCCAAGTGCGGCGAATCAATATGAGGCATAATCATATTAAAGCCATGGTTTAGCGGCTTTTTCCCGACCTTAGCTAAAAATAAGCTCTTGTCGCGGTTAACCGCGTAAACTTTATCGCCTGCTTTAAGCGATTTTAGCTCGGCCATATCTTTAAATCCGGCCTGTTTAACTAAAGCCATGCTCGCGGCTACGGCTTCAGGTACGGTTTTTGACTGATTTAAAAACTTTTTATAACCTTCGGAAAATTTAAAAGCTGACTGTTTAGTTTTCTCATCCCAAACCTCCCAGGCATTTCTCTTCTGCATGGTTAACTTTTTTTCCAAATCTTTATAATTTGTTTTTGACATATGGTTGTAATTATTAATTTATAATTTTCATCAATATAGAAATCAATTTCGCTTCTAACGCCGAACTTATTTTTAAAATAAATTCCCGGCTCAATCGTATAGCCGATATTAAGCGGCAGCGATTGCCGGCCTTTTCTGCTGATTCTGGTCCTTCTGCCATGAGGGCTAACCAAACCCAGTGAATGCCCGGTACTATGCAAAAATTTTTCGGCCAGTCCATGATCATTTAAATAATTTCTGGCCGCGTCATCAATCTCTTTACCCAACGGTATTGTTTTATTTTTTAAATTGCTTTGTAAATACTTTATTGCCATCTCTCTGGCTTGCGCCACAATTCTAAACGCATCAACATGCTGTTTCGGTAGCTTCCTGCCATAATACATCATCCAGGTAATATCCGCAAACGGCGCGCCAATTTCCTCTAACCTTGCCCAAATATCAATCATTATTATGTCGCCTTTTTTTAATCGGCGCGGTTTCTCGGCATAATAGTGGACATGAGCCGTACTTTTGCCAAAAGCCACGATTGATTTCTGTTTATCGGATTTTAGATGATATCTTTTATATCGCTTTTTTATAAATTGCCTGATTGCTACATCCGTAGTCTCTGGATTATATTTTATAAATTCAACAATTTTTTTTATTATCTTGCGTAAAGCTTCGGCGGCCTGTTTATGCTGTTTTATTTGTTTTTTAGTCCAAGACATTATAATATTGTCCGGTTTGGGAAAATTATTTTATAGCGCATACAAAATTGTAGCTGATTTTTTTCAAAAAATAATCATCTAATATAATAAAATATTCTTTGAAAAAAATCACCAAAATTTTGTCTAAACGGGAAAATAATTTTCCCAAACCGGACATTAAGCATGCTGATTTAAAAAACCAATTTTTATTTTACCAACTCCCGCTCGACCCGCCGCCGCCGGACGACCCGCCGCCGAAGCCGCCGAAACCGCCGCCGCCGAATCCACCTGATCCGCCGCGTCCGCCGCCGATCCACCAAGGTATATGGCCGCCGGCCTTGCCGGCCTGATATTTTTTAGAAACTACATAATCAAATAACAAGCCGAACGGAATTAAAAAACCGATAGCGGCTATGCCGAAAAATAAAAAGCCTTTGATTATGCCGATTACTATCCCAATAACCGCGCCGACGATGCCGCCGGCCCACCACGATTTGCTTCTGCCTAAGATGCTGGCCAGCCACATAAAACCGAAAATAACTATATAAAAAATAAATTCCGGATCAAACGACGATTTTTTATCGCCGCTGTTTTGGCTGTCGCTTGGCACATATTCTCCTTTAGTCGCGGCCATTATCTGGTCAACTGCTTTATCCAGCCCGCCGTAAAAATCATTAGCGCGAAAAGCCGGCTGCATCATCTGATTGATAATCCAATTGGATTGGGCGTCGGTTAAAGCGCCTTCTAAACCATAGCCGACTTCAATCCGCATTTCCCGGTCATCTTTGGCTACCAATACTAAAACACCGTTATCTTTTCCTTGCTTGCCGATCTGCCAATCTTCAAATAGTTTAACCGCGAAATTTTCAATCGTATCGCCTTCAAGGCTGGCTATTAAAACCACGGCGATTTCATTGCTGGTTTCTTGATTAAACTGCGCTAATTTATTCTCCAGCGCTTGTTTTTGTTCAGAAGAAAAAGTTCCGGCATAATCATTAACAAAACCGCTGGGCTGCCCGGGATTATAGTAGGCAAAAACCGGCCAAGCAAAAAATAATAATAAAATTATGATTATTTTTTTCATAATTAGAAATCTCAAGATTGGGCAAGGCTTATTTAATTTTCGTGCGAGGACTGTCTGAGGCCGAGCAATCTCGACCGAGTTCCGCAGTAGAAAATTAAATAAGCCTTGCCCAATCATTTATGCTATAACTTACATTTTGCTAAACTGTTATTAGAAATTTACCGCTGGCGCGTTTTCCGCTCCGGCCGCGGCTTCAAAATAAGCTTTTTCCGAAAAGCCGAACATAGAGGCAAGCCATTTGGCCGGGATGCGTTTTACCATAACATTGAAATCACGCGCCGCGTCATTAAATCTTTTTCTTTCCACGCTGATTCTGTTTTCCGTGCCTTCTAACTGCACCATCAAAGTCTGCACGGTTTCTATGGATTTTAACTGCGGATAATTTTCCATAATTACGAGCAGCCGCCCTAAAGCGCTTTCAACTTGCGTCGCGGCATCGGCTTTTTCGTTGACGGTTTGGGCGCCGGCATAACGCGTGCGAGCATCGGCTAAATCACCGAATACTTTCTGCTCCTGGCCCATAGCGCCTTTAACGGAATTAACTAAATTCGGAATCAAATCAAAACGCCTTTGGTATTGGGTTTCAACTTGCGCCCACATATTGTCTACGCCTTCATTGGCCGTAACCATTTTGTTGTAAGTGCCCCAGACATAAAGCGCCAGGACGGCGGCAACAACCGCCAGAATGATAAGAACTTTTTTCATAGTTTTTTTACTTATTAATTATATTTAATTTTAATTTTTTCCCTCTGCTTTTAGTCGCATAATAACCGGTCAGCATCGTAGCCAGTTTAATAATTTCTTCTTGGCTTTTCGAATCGCCTAATTTTAATTCGCTCATTTTCAATTCTTCAAGAACTTGAATTTCCCTTTCCATTATACTTGATACATTATACTGTATACCTCTTAAAAGGCTCGTCGGCCCGTTTTCGTCAGCTAATTGTATTATCACGTCTCCCTTTTGCGCTAATTTTTCCAAATTTTCATTATCCTTTTCATCTCGCCCGATTACTAATAAAATATTTTTTTCTCCCTCTCCTTTATAAGGAGAGGGTTGGGGTGAGGTATCTTTAAGCCAAAACGCCCGGCCGTATTTTAATAATGCGATATCATTGCTAGCGCAATCAGGCCAATATCCAAGAATTTTAAGCAATTTTTCGCTAAATTCCGGATCGGTTAAAAGGCAGCCGCCGCCCGGGCTGGCATATTCTTTTATACCATATTTTTTTACCAGCTCTAATTGGCGCTGGCGCGATCGGCCGCTTATATCCAATAACTTCCCCCTGATTAATTTGCCCTGTTTTTCCGGTTCGCTTATATTAAGTAATTTTGCCGACAGCGGCCTGACTAATTTGCCTTCCAACCCGGCTATTTTTTCCACTATTTTTAAAGCTTCTTTATTTTGCGACATCGGCCTTTGCCCTAAGACTTCGCCGGTCGCCACAAAATCAAATTTTTCTTTCTCCATTATCTCTTTAGCCTTTTTTAGCATTAGGCCGTGGCAATCAACGCAAGGATTCATGTTTTTACCATAGCCATGAGCCGGATTTTTTACCATTTTTAAATGTTCATCCGAAAAATCAATTTCAATTAATTTTATGCCTAACTCTCCGGCCGCTTTTTTAGCCCTGTCCGCGCTAAAAAAATTACTTTTAAAGCTTAATCCGGTAACTTCAACGCCTTGCTCCATTAAAACGCGCGCCGCCAGCATTGAGTCCAGCCCACCCGATAATAGCACTAGGGCTTTAGTCATAATATTATCTGTCATCCCCGCCCCGTTTGTCATTGCGAGCGACCAGAGGGAGCGAAGCAATCTCATTTATTTGTCATTCCCGCACAGGCGGGAATCCATTTTCTACTTAAACCCAATAATCTGATACCCGTATTTCTCAACATTTTCTTTAATTATTTTCTTTATTTATTTAGTGCGAGCCTAGAAAAATTTATATTTTTCTTATTCCTAACTTTACCATTTCCCCATTTACCTTAATTCCCTCGCCTTTAACTTCGCTTTCCATTATTTTTTCGCATAAAACATCTCTTTTTAGCTCCTCTGCCATTTTTGCAAAAACATTTTTTATCAATTCACTATCGCTCTGCCAGGACAAAACAATTTTATCTTTAATAGTCAACCCGGCGTTTTTGCGCATACTATTAACCATACGTACAATTTCCCGCTTTAAGCCTTCAAGCTTTAATTCGGGTGTTAAGGTCGTATCAATTTTAACTTCAATATTTCCATCGCCATATTCGCTAACAACATTTTTAACATTTAATTCATCTTTTATCAATTCAACATATTCATCTCTTAATTCGTGGCTCGTAAATCGTAATTCCGAGAGCGGCTGCCTAACTTTAATGCCCGCTTTATCCCTTTCCGCTAATCCCAGCTCTACAATTTCTCTCACCATCTCCATCTGTGTAATTATTTTTATATCTTCGGCTTCCATCGGGTCGTTATATTCCACCCAAGCGGTTAAATGCACTGACTTATTTTCATCTTTAAAATTCAATCCGGTTACTTTCTGCCAAATAGTCTCGGCCATAAACGGCATAACCGGAGCGATAATTTTAGCTAATTCCAGCAAAACAAACCTGGTTATTATAACCGCCGCTTTTTGATCGGCTTGATCGTCGGATTTAAATCTATCGCGCGATCTTCTTAAATACCAGGTAGAAAAATCATTGATAAAATCGCTTATCGGCCGAGTGGCTTTAGGCAGATTATAATTTTTCATGTTTTCGGTTACGTCTTTCGCTAAAATATTTAATTTCGCCAGTATCCATTTATCCAAAATATTTTCGCCTTCCGGCCTGGCGCATTCTTCGCCGGCGGCTTCTTCCTGATACATTTCATAAAATTTATACACATTCCATAAAATCATGATATTTTTTCTGAAAACATCTCTTAAATCGCGCTCATTAAAAAATAAATTTTCCGCTTGCATCACGGCTGAACTCATTAAATAAAAACGCAAAGCGTCCACGCCGTATTCGTTAATCACTTTCCAGGGGTCGGGATAATTCTTTTTTGATTTGCTCATCTTATCGCCTTTTTCATTTAAAATTACGCCGGTGGCGATAACGTTTTCAAAGCTGTTGGAATCAAATAAAGCCGCGGCTAAGACGTGCATAACGTAAAACCAGGCCCTGGTCTGGGAAATATATTCGCTGATGAATTGCGCGGGAAAATTGGCTTCAAATTTTTCTTTATTGGCAAATGGATAATGCATTTGAGCGAAAGACATGGAGCCGGATTCTACCCAGCAATCCAAAACTTCGCTGATGCGTTTCATCTGGCCGTCGCGCTTGGCGCATGGCCAGGTTAAGCCGCTAACTTTATGGATATGAATATCGGTAATATTTTTCTCACCGCTTTTTTCTTGCAATTCTTTAACCGAGCCGATTACTTCCAGCTCACCGCATTTATCGCATTGCCAAACCGGAATCGGCGTGCCGAAATAGCGGTTGCGTGAAATATTCCAGTCCGGCGCCTGCTCAATGCCTAAAGCGAACCTCCCCCCTTTTAAATATTCAGGGAACCAATTTATCCGTTCGTTTAATTCCAACATCCGCTTTTTTAGTTTGCTGACGGCCATAAACCAGGCTGGAATGGCGTTATAAAATAATTGGGTATCACAGCGATGGCAAAATGGATAAGAATGGGTTGTTTGTTCGGTGGTAAAAACCAAGCCGCGCTTTTCTAAATCTTCAATTACCATTTTATTGGCTTTTTTAAAATATATGCCCTTAAATTTTGGCACGGTTTCGTTAAAAATCCCTTTTTCGTCCAGCATGGGTATAACCGGCAAATCATATTTTAAGCCAAGGTTGTAATCGTCTTCGCCATAAACCACGGCCGTATGCACTACGCCCGTACCGTCTTCGGTGGTAACGAAATCAGCCGCGAAAACTTTATAAACCGGTTTGCCACTATCCTTAAACGCCGGCACTTCAAATAATGGCTCGTATTCCAAACCAACCAAATCTTTACCCTTAATGTCATCGTGCACAATCTCAATTTCTTTATTTTTGAAAATTACGCCGGACAAAACTTTTGAGGCGGCAATTAACATCTCTTTTACTCCTTTAATCCTGAAGGCAGTATAATCAATATCTTCTCCGACCGCTAAGGCCACATTTCCCGGAAGCGTCCAGGGGGTGGTTGTCCAGGCGAGTATATAAGCTGAATCTTTTGTTTCTTTGCCTTCGCCGTATTTTTGGCCTGGCTTTAATTTAAATTTCGCATAAACACTCTGTTCGGTTATTTCTTTATAACTATTATCCATAGCCACTTCAAAATTGGAAATCGGGGTTTCGCATCTGGGACAATAAAGTTGGACTTTCCGGCCCTGATAAATCAAGTCTTTTTCCCATAAATTCTTAAAGGCCCACCAGACCGATTCCATATAATTAACATCCATGGTTTTATAAGAATCTTTAAATTCCACCCAGCGGCCGATGCGCCGGATCATAACTTCCCAGATGTCGGCGTATTCTAAAACGCGCGAACGGCAGGTTTCGCAAAACTCTCCCACGCCGATTTTTTCAATTTCTTTTTTGCCGCTGATTTTTAAATCCTGCTCAATGATATTTTCAATCGGCAGGCCGTGGCAATCCCAGCCCCAGCGCCGCTCAACGCGGTAGCCCTGCATAGTCCAAAATCTAGGTATAACGTCTTTGGAAATGCTGGATAAGAGATGCCCGTAATGCGGCTCGCCCGTGCCGAACGGCGGGCCGTCATAAAAAACATAATCGCCCCGCGGCGCGGATTTTTCAACTGACTTCTTAAAAATTTCATTTTTATCCCAAAAATTCAAAACCTCCTCTTCCATAGCCGGAAAAGGGCTTTTAATCTGTTCTCTTTCCTGTTTTTTATTAGGCATAATATAAAAAATTTCACGAATTATTTATTTATTTTAGCCTAAATTAAGCTAAATGTCAAAGAAAATTATAGGCTTGATTAAATCGGTAATTTTGTTAGAATTTAATCAATATGATTATTTCTTTCATCGGCATGTCAAACGTCGGCAAGTCAACCTGGTCGACTAAACTGGAAAAATTAAAAGGCTTTAAAAAATATTGCTGCGACGATTTGATCGAAAGCTATTTAAGCCCGGAATTAAAAGCCTTGGGCTACGCCGGCATAAATGACTTAAGCCGCTGGCTGGGTCAGCCTTACGACCGGAGGTATAAAAAAAACAGCCAAAAATTTTTAGAGCTTGAGGCTAAATCTTTAAAAGACAGTTTTGAAAGAATTGACAGCCTAACAAGCGAAATTGACGTTGTGTTGGATACGACCGGCAGCGTTATTTATCTATTCGAGGAAATATTGAAAACCTTAGCCGGCCGGACAAAAATAATATATCTTGAAGCTCCGATCGGCATGATGGAGCTGATGATTAAAAATTATATCGCCAACCCTAAACCGGTAATCTGGGGGGATTTATACCGACCGCTGGCCGGAGAAAATAAAGCCGAAACTTTAAAAAGATGCTATCCTGAATTATTAAAATATCGAACCGGCCTATATGAAAAGCTAGGCGCGATCAAGCTTGATGACTTTACTAGGACAAAAAAAGATTTTACTTTAGAAAATTTGCTTGAGCTGGTCAATGGATAACTATTTCTCAATTTAAAAAATAACCCCGCGCTTTACGGGGTTATTTATTTTTAAGTATCTTATTCCCATTCAATCGTTCCGGGCGGTTTTGAAGTTATGTCATAAACCACGCGATTAATTCCTTTAACTTCATTAGTAATGCGCGTTGAAATTTTAGCTAAAAGTTTATAAGACAAAAATGCCCATTGAGCTGTTAAAAAATCATTCGTGGTAAATGACCTGACAATAATAGGATAACCATAACTTCTGGCGTCTCCTTGCACGCCCACAGAACGTATTGTTGGCAAAACCGCAAAATGTTGAGTGCTATTTTCTCCGCTTTTTTCAATTTCACCACACACAATGGCATCGGCCTGCCTTAAAATTTTTAATTTTTCTTTAGTTACCTCGCCAATAATTCTAATCGCTAATCCCGGCCCCGGGAACGGAGTACGGTAGACTATTTTTTTTGGCAAACCTAATTTGTCCCCAATTTTACGAACTTCATATTTATATAGATCGCGCAACGGTTCAATTAATTTAAAGCCAATTTTTTCCGGCAGACCGCCGACATTATGATGGGATTTTATAACTGCCGTGTGCTTTCCCCCGGAACTTACGCCCGAACTAACAGCATCAGTATATAAAGTGCCTTGAACAAGCCATCTGGTTTTAAAAAGTTTCTTGGCTTCTCTTTCAAAAATTCTTATGAATAATTCTCCAATAACCTTTCGCTTTTTTTCTGGATCTGTTACCCCCTTTAGTTTCTCTAAAAATTCTTTTTCCGCATACACTATCCGCAAATTCATTTTCATGTAAGTTTTAAAAACTTTTTTTAACTCTCTAGTTTCGCCTTCTCGCATAAGACCAGTATCCACATAAACGCAGGTAAGATTTCTGCCAATGGCCCTATGAACAATAGTGGCAGCCACCGCGGAATCGACCCCGCCCGAGAGTCCGCAAACCGCTCGATCATTGCCAATTTGTTTCCGAATATTTTTTATTGATTCCTTAATAAAATCCTCCATTAACCAAGATCTCTTAACTCCGGTTATTTCAATAAAATTTATGATGATCATATGGCCGTTAGTAGTATGCAGTACTTCTGGATGAAACTGCAATCCATAAATTTTACGTTTTTCATCCGCCATTGAAGCAATTAAACAATTATTCGAACTGGCAATTTTCATAAACCCTTTAGGTAGCTTAATAACAGAATCGCCATGGGACATCCAAGTATCTTGAATTTTCTTTAAGCCGATAAAAATTTTGCTGGGTTTGTTTATGGTAATTTGCGCGGGGCCATATTCTCGTTTTTTTCCAGCCTTTACTGTACCTCCCAACATAAATGCAGTTAATTGCATGCCATAGCAAATTCCTAGAATTGGGACTCCCAAATCAAAAATTTTTTTATTTACCCGCAAAGCGCTTTTATCTGACAGATTTTGCGGTCCACCCGACAAAATGATGCCTTTACTCTGCGCTAATTTGTCTATGGGAAAATCGGGGGAAACAAGTTCAGCCAAAACGCCGGCCTCGCGAATACGCTTGGTAATTAAATGCGAATATTGCGAGCCAAAATCTAAAACATATATTATGTCTTTCGTTGGTAATGTTTGTAGCATATTTATTATTAATTAAACTCCTTGCTAAATGTAATAAAAAATTATCACAATTGTTATTATCAATCAGTCTAAATCAAATAACAAACATTGTCAAAATAATTTATTTTCTGCGGGGATTTTTATTTAAAAAATTGGATTAATTAATTTCAGGCGGGTATCATTTTTTATCTTTTTATGGTATAATATTGTTAATGAAAATAATTTTACTTTAAGAATAAGACTATGTGGCAAGAAAATATAATACTTATATTAATTTTCTTAGCAGGCCTTTCTAATTTCAGCTTAGCCGCTTATGTTTATAGAAATGGACCGGGCAAGAGGCTTAATAGGAATTTTTCATATCTTGGGTTTGTAATTTTTTTATGGTGCCTTAGTAATTTTGTCTCCTTAATCAGCCGCAACTTGGCTTGGATTCGCTTAACTTACGCCTTAGGCTTGCTCGTGGTTTTATTTTCATTTTTTTTGGCCGGCGCAATAGCTGAAAAAGAGATAAAGAAATCAATAAAATTCTTCTTATTCTTGATAAGCGCTATATTATTTATTGCTTGTTTCTCCCCCTTGTTTATATATAATATCAACAGTTATGGAGTAAGCGGCGTTGATGCCAGATTCGGACCTTTGTTCAGATGGTGGGAAGTTTATATGATAGTTATAGGCGCTGTCGGAATATATCTGCCTATTAAAGCTTTGCCGCTGCTTGATGACCGCAGGAAAAAACAAATAGCATATTTTTATGTCGGCTGCTTTTCCTTCGGGATCTGGTCAAGTTTTACCAGCGTTATTCTGCCGTTTTTCGGATATACAAAACTTTTGAATCTTGACGCTCCGAGTACTATTTTTTTTACCGGCCTTACCAGCTACGCCATAATTAAATATGAAATAATGGGAATAAAATCATTATTTTTCAAAGCCTTTGCCTATTCATTAATTATAGGATTCATTAGCGGTGTATTAGCGGTTGTTATTTTCCTGGTATCATGGTTTTTTAACAACTTCGGTTCAACCGCGGCCTATTTAATTTCAATTATTGTTTCTATTATAATCTTTTTAATTGGCAGATCTTTTTATAAAGAAACTAAAGAGCTGGAAATGGCGAAAAAAAGCCTTACGGCAATGCTCCAAAAATCAGAAGAAGATCGATTGAAAGCTGAAGCAGAGAAAAATAAAACTTTAACAATCATCAAAAATTTCAGCGATGGGCTTTTAATTATTAACGAGGAAGGCAAAATTATTATCGTCAATCCTGTGGCTGAAAATTATTTAGGGCTTAAGTCCAATAATATTCTGAAAAAAAATATAACCAGCTTATTTGAAAATCTACCCGGTTTAAAAGCGATAGCTTCTGATTTGCCGATAACCGCGGATAAAATAGTTAAAAAAGAAATTGAAATAAACAAAAATTTAATCATTGAAATATCAGCCATTAAGCTAAACTTCAAAAAAAAGAATATCGGCAATTTAATTATTATGCACGATATAACCAGGGGTAAAAATGTAGAAAGATTAAAAACTGAGTTCGTTACCTTGGCCGCCCATCAACTCCGCACGCCTTTAACGGCGATTAAGTGGTCATCGCGAGCGCTTTTAGACGGAGATGCCGGTCATATCGTTCCGGAGCAGCGTGAATATATCGAAAAAATAGATATTAGCACTGAACGAATGATTTATTTAATAAAAGATCTTTTGAATGTCGGACGTTTGGAAGAAGGCCAGTATATATATAAAGCATCAAAATTCAAAATTAAAGACGCTTTTTTTAATGTTTTATCTAATATAAAAGAAAAGATTGACCATAAAAAAATTAAGTTAGACTACAAGCTGCCGGCTGATGAGCTGCCGTCGATCAGCGCCGATCAAGAAAAAATAGAGATAGTTATGCAAAATTTTATAGAGAATGCGATTAACTATTCATTCGAGGGAGGCCTGATCTTAATTACGATTGAAAGGAGCGGAGAAAAATGGTTTTTTAAAGTGGCTGACTCGGGCATCGGAATTTCAGAAGAGAGCAAAGGACGAATTTTTAAAAAATTTTATAGAAGCGAAGAAGCATTTAAAAAAAATACTGAGGGGTCAGGCCTCGGCCTGTTTATGTGCAAAAATATCATTGAAAATCATGGAGGGGAAATCGGCTTTGAATCTGCGATGGGCAAAGGCTCAACTTTTTATTTTTCATTACCGCTCAAATCTGCGATAAAAGAAAAACCTACTAATTAATAAAATAATTTCTAGCATTCTCCGATAAAATTAACTATAAAAAATATTTTTTGCGAAAACTCTTGTTGACAATTTTTTTTCATGGTATAATAAAAATACAGTTAAAAAAATTTCACATAACCGGCAGAATTTTTTACAAAAAATCTTTTGCTAAAACGAGAGGGGGTGCAAAAAATATGGCAAAGAAAAAAGCTAAGAAGAAAGCGACCAAGAAAGTTGCTAAGAAGAAAGCGACCAAGAAAAAGAAAAAATAGTTTATAAAGTTTTGCTTTATAAATAAAAAATAGAAGCGGTTTGAATCGTTTCTATTTTTTATTCGGATAAATTTTAAAATAAACTTCTTTGTTTGTTTTTTTCTTTTTCTTGTTCGCTGAAAATTTTAATTTCTCCGTATTGCCCGTCAAAGCCAGGCTTGATGATTAAATTGCCTTGGCGCGCCCGCTTTACGGCCTCGGCTATTGCCGGATCGGTTATAGCCGTTAAATCTTTTAGGCTAATATTTAATAAAATATTAAGCTCGTTAGCTCCTGATTTTATTAAATTATTATACGCTGACCGCACTCTTTTTGAATACCTTGATTTAACGTCTAAAGCTTCGGCGATTATTTTATCAAGCTCAACTAATTTAATAAACGGCGCAGCCGATAAAGGTTTAAAGCCTAAAGGTCGGTCAGCCAGTTCGTCAACTCGGTTCATCACGCCGATAGTTAAAGATTTTTTGCAAACCGGACAAATATTTTTATGTTTTTTAGTTTGTTCCGGAGTAAAGCTTACGCCGCAGGCGCGATGGCCGTCATAATGGTACATGCCTTCTTCCGGATAAAATTCTATAGTGTATTTAATGCCGGCGGCGCCATTCTGAGAAATTTTTTTATTTTTAATAATATCATAAATTTCATCATAGTTGATAATTTTCATCTCAAACACATTGGCTTCGCGCGCGATATTCGGTAAAGAATGAGCGTCGGAATTGGAAAGCACGGTTAATTTATCCAAAGCCGATAAGCGCCAATTCATCTCCGGGTCGCTTGAAAGTCCGGTTTCTATGGCGTAAATATTTTCCGTATACTCGTGAAAGCATTCTTCCATTTTATCAAAGCCTGATTTTGAACCGAAAACCGCGAACCACGGCGTCCAAATATGCGCCGGATAAATTAAAAATCTTTTATCAATCCCTAGGCACAATTTCATTAAAGTCGGGGCGCTCATGCCTAATATCGGCCGTCCGTCCGAGCGAATATTATATTTTTTATCTAAAAAATTATTTAATTCCTCAACCGCTTTTATGTTGGGCGCGTGGATTACTAAGTGAATGCGCCTGGCTTTGCCCCCGTCTTTATAAATTAAGGCTACTTCGGTTGATAAAATAAATTTTACCCTATCGTCTTTAGCGCTTTTTAGTTTATATAGCCCGGCTCCTCCTCCTGGCAAGGGGGAGCTAGAGGGGGTTATTTCTTCCAATTTATTTTTTATATCGGAAAACCAAAGAGGATAAGTAAAATCACCGGTAGCGATTATATCAACGCCCTTAATTCGGCAGGCGGCGTCAATATTTTCCAATGTCAGCTCCGGCGAGCAGGAGCGGGAATATTTAGAATGGATATGTAAATCTAAAATTTGCTGCATAAAATATATTATAATATACCTAAAAATTCCGCAAATAATAGTAAATTTTCGTGCGAGGACTGTTTGAGGACGCCATTAGGCGGACGAGTTCCGCAGTAGAAAATTTGCTGTTATTTGCGGAATTTTATCTGTTTAATAATTTAAGAAGCTAGGCTATTTTACCCAAAATATTTTAAATGCTTGCCAATCGGCAGGCCTCTTTGCTTCTCGCCGACATCAACGTCCAGCCATTTATCATTAATTTTTACCTGCAAATATTGATGTAATATAAAATTAACAAACACATGCCGGCGCCTTATATCCTCTTCTTTAAACCAGCCGCTACTAACCAAAAAAATTTTCAATAAATAATTATTTACCGTACACGGTAAATAACCGCCCATCCGCCAGGCCTCGTCTAAAGATTTAAACAAATAATTGAATTTTAAAAAAGTATTAAAGCGCTCGGAGCGATATCTTGAGCCAAGATAATCATAAGCTAATCGTAAAAATTCTTCGTCCGTACGCGACTGCGCTTTATACTCTTCAATTTTTACTCGCATTTCAGCCGGCATCTGCTCGGGAATTTTTTCTTCAGAAAAACCCAAATGCGGAATAACTAAACGAGATAAAACAAAAACTAATAAAATATAAATTGCGATAATATAGACAATATAATAGATCATATATTAAATATTTTTTCTTCTGTCCGCTTCGGCTAACTGCTCCGGCGTATTTATACCAAACCATTGATCGGGATTTTTTAATTTTACCGCGGCCAGTTTAGACCGGCTGGCTAAAGCCTCTTCTATGAAACTGGGCAACCCGTATTCTCCTAGGCCGCTGATCGGCTTTAAATTTAAATAATGCTTTTTAAACCAAGCCCTTTTAAAGCAAAAAGTGTTAGTGTTAATTTCTCTAACTTCCTCTAATTCCGGCGTCATATTTTCTTTTTCCACGATTTTCATCACCTGGCCGTTCTCCCCGCGGACAACGCGCCCCAGCCCCTTAGGGTCAGGCGGCTCGCAAGTCAAAATGCTGATATCATTATTATTTTCTAGATGCAATTCAATTAATTCAAAAAGCGAATTGAATTTATAAAAAGCCGAATCATCGCCGTTTATTACCAAAAAATTAGTAAAATTTGCCGGCAACGCGCTTTCACCTATCAGCGCGGCATGAGCCGTGCCTAAACGCTCAGTTTGCGCGGCATAAATATAACCTTGGCCGATGGTTTCTTTAACTAATTCGGCCTTAAAACCGACTACTAAAAAAATTTGGCTTTTATCCAGCCCTCCCTTTTCTAATTCTTCTAAAATATAACTGATAATCGGCCGCTCGTTTATTTTATAAAGCACCTTGGGCAAATCAACGCAACCCAGCCTTTTACCCTGGCCGGCCGCTAAAATCACTATAGCGAAATTTTTTAATTTCTGCTCCATATTAATTTAATTTATTTTCAATAACCTCTCCTATTTTTTCAGCCAAATTTTTAATTTCTTTTTCATCTTTTCCCTCAACCATTATCCGGCATAAAAGCTCGGTGCCGCTATAGCGCACTAATACCCTGCCTTCTGCGCCTAAATATTTTTCCGTGTCTTTTATCGCCTTGTTAATTTCCGGCACGGTAGAAAAATCCGGTTTAGTTTTTACTTTGACATTAATTAATATTTTAGGCGCCAAATAAACTTCTTTGGCTAATTCCGACAGCGGTTTATTAAAATATTTCATTGCCGAAAGCAGCATCAAACCGCTTAATATGCCGTCGCCGGTCGTATGATAATCTAAAAAAATAATATGCCCGGATTCTTCGCCTCCTAAAACTGCTTTTTCATTTACTAACGCCCTATAAACTTGCCTATCACCTACGTCAGTTTGGAAATGCCTAATTCCCAAATTTCTTAAACCATTAATGAAACCGATATTACTCATCGATGTACTAGCAACCAGATTATTTTTTAAAATATCTTTTTTCTTTAGCATTTTAGCGCAGATATAAAGCAAGTGGTCTCCGGTTAAACGCTCTCCTTTTTCATCAATAGCGATTAATCTGTCGCCGTCCCCGTCAAAAGCCAAGCCGATATCGGCTCGCTTTTTAAGAACCGCTTTTTGCAAATCTTCGGCGTGCTCGGATCCGCAAGCTTTGTTTATATTTTTCCCGTTCGGAGAATTAAAAATCACCGCTGCTTCCGCGTCCAATTTCTTAAAAATATAGGGAGCAACTTTAAATGTTGCTCCGTTAGCGCAGTCTAAAACAATCTTTAAGCCTTTTAAATTGCCGCCATTTAAAATATTTATCAAAAATTCGGCGTATTTTTTATTATAATCATTAAGTGATCTCGCGTTAGAATCAGCTATAATTTCTAGGGCGGCCGGGTAAGCTCTCCTCCCGGCGCGGGCCTTCCCTCCGGCTATTAATTTTTCTATCTGCTCTTCTTCAAGGTCCGTTAATTTCGCGCCGTCGTTTTTAAAAATTTTAAAGCCGTTATGGTTGTAAGGATTATGCGAAGCTGAAATCACTAATCCTAAACCGGCGCTTTCCTTTTTTGCTAAATAAGCTATGGCCGGAGTCGGGATTATTCCGGCTGAAATTATTTTACCGCCAGACTCTACTATGCCCCGTGAAACCGCCAATTCCAATAAAGGGCCGGACGCCCTGGTGTCTCGGCCGATAATTATTACCGGCGTGATTTTGTTTTTTCGGCAATACTGCATTAAAGCCTTGCCCAGTTTAAATGCCAGCACTTCATTCATGGTTTCGCTTCCCGCCACGCCCCTGATGCCGTCGGTGCCGAATAATTTTTTCATAAAATAAAAAATATTTTACCATTATTTAACTACAACCAGCCAATTAGCCGCCAAATCCGAATTTTCTTCGTCAGCCTTAAAGCCAAGCGCTAAACTAAATTTTACTGATGCGTTGTTTTTATTATCCATTCCAGCCCAAAACCTAAGGCCGGAAAATTTTTTCTCATAAATATCCATCGCGAATAAGGTGAAATTTTTCATCAGCCCCTTACCCCGAAAACTTGGATAAGAACGCCAAACGGCCGTATGCCAATAAGTTTGCTCTTTATCTTTTTCCTCGATTCCAAACTTTATTGATTTTTTACCCAGTGATTTTGGTCCAAACCAAACTAATGCGGCTAAGGCATCAGTTCGTTTGTGAATAAGCATAAATGGCGTGCGATCTTTCCTATACCAATCTTCATAAGAGCCTTCGCCAAAACGCCTTCTGTCGCCAGTATTATTTTGCAGATCAACGTCGGTTTTATCCAGAGATAATCGTTGAAGTTGCTCGGTATATTTTTTATCAAGCCCGATAAAAATACTAAATTCTTCGCCGTCTTTAGTTATGGCGTCGGCAATATGAACCGAACTGTAAATCGGCAGAGGCAGCGAAAAATTTTCTAAATTTTTTTTAGAAATAATTTTCATATATTTATTCCACGGTTACCGACTTTGCTAAATTCCTCGGCTTATCAACGTCCCGGCCGTTTAACACCGCCATATGATAAGCGAATAATTGCAAAGGAATGGTGGCCAAGATCGGCGTCAACATTTCCAAAGTTTTCGGTATATAAATTACTTGGTCCGCCACTTCTTTTATTTTAGTATCGCCTTCCGTGGCGATGGCGATAATTTTCCCGCGGCGCGCTTTTATTTCCTGCATGTTGGAATAATTCTTTTCATAAACGCTGTCGGCCGGCGCGATGACTAAAGAAGGAAAATTTTCGTCCAGTAAAGCGATAGAGCCATGCTTCATTTCGCCGGAAACAAAGCCTTCGGCATGAATATAGGAAATTTCTTTTAATTTAAGCGCGCCTTCAAAGGCCACCGGGTGATTATATTTCCTGCCCAGATAAGCAAAATGCTTAGATTGATAAAACTCTTGGGCAATTTTCTTTATCTCTTTTTCAGTGGATAAAACCTGCTTTATTTTATCCGGCAGCTTAATCAATTCCTGAAGGATTCTCTGCCCCATGACTAAAGACATTTGCCTTTGCCGGCCCATCATTACAGCCATTAAAGCCAGAATCGCGACTTGCGAGGTAAAAGCCTTGGTTGAAGCCACGGAAGTTTCCGGCCCGATATGATTATAAATTCCGGCGTCGGTCTCGCGGGCGATAGTTGAGCCAACGACGTTAACAATGCCTAAAACCAGCGCGCCTTTTTCTTTAGCTTCCCTCAGCGCGGCCAAAGTGTCGGCGGTTTCACCCGATTGGCTTAAAGCGATAACTAAAGTTTTATTGTCTAAAACCGGCTTGCGATAGCGAAACTCGGACGCATAATCAACTTCCGTTGATATGCCGGCGTATTCTTCAAACATATATTCGCCGACCAAACCGGCATGGCGCGCCGTGCCGCAGGCAACGATTACAATTTTTTCTATTCCTCTTATTTTATCAACCACTTGATCCAAACCGCCTAATTTAGCCTTGCCTTCGTCTAAAATAATCCGGCCGCGCAGGCTATTGGCGATTGAAGCCGGCTGTTCAAATATCTCTTTAAGCATAAAATGCGGAAAGCCGCCTTTTTCGCTTTCTTCTAAGTTCCAATCAATCTCTGTGGTTTCCTTGGCCACAGTTTCATTTTTTAAATTATAAATTTTAAGGCCGTCGCCGTTTATTTCGGCTATTTCATTATCATCCAAATATATAACTTGCTTAGTGTAGCGGATTATGGCCGAAACGTCGGAAGCAATGATAGTTTCATTGTCGGCCAAGCCTAAAACCAAAGGCGAACCGCATCTGGCCGCCAATAATTTGTCCGGTTCGTCAACGTGATAAAGCGCCAAGCCGTATGTGCCTTTTAAAATTTTTAAAGCCTTGATTAAAGTAGTTGTTAAGTTGCCGTCATATAAATCTTCTAAAAGATGCGCGATCACTTCCGTGTCGGTTTGCGAAACGAATTTATGCCCTTTGGCGATTAACCGGGTTTTTAATTCCTGATAATTTTCTATAATGCCGTTATGCACCAGCCAAATTTTTTTCTGGCAATCGCAATGCGGATGCGCGTTTTCTTCCGACGGCGCGCCATGAGTGGCCCAGCGCGTATGAGCGATGCCTAAGCCCGACCCCTTAACCGAAGACAAATCCATAAGATTTAATTTCTTCTCTAGCTCCGCGATTTTACCCACAGCCTTAGACGTAAAAACGCCAGCCGCGGTTTTTATTGATATGCCCGAGCTGTCATAGCCCCGATATTCAAGCCGCTTTAAGCCATCAAGCAAAATCGGCAAAACATTATTTTTTCCAATATAACCGACGATTCCACACATATATTTCTTGTCATTGCGAGGAGCCTCAGCGACGAAGCAATCTCACGAACGACATATTATTATATAAATTTCCACAGTTGCAAAAATATTGTTTTCTGCGTCTGATAGATCATTTCATTCTCTATAATCACCCCCACCGGATTATTGCGGCTGTCGCGGGAGATAAAAGCGCATTTATCCGCGTAAATTAAAATATAAGTCATATTATCTTCACTCTCCCGATCGGTTTTAAGCCATTTTCTTTCGTCTAGGCCGTAAGTGCCGCCGCCGGAAGATAAAGAAATAGTATTAACTTTTATCTTGCTCTTAATTCTCTTTTTATTAAAATCCGGATAAGCGCCATAAACGTCTTCGCGCACCCCGGCCGCGGAATAAACATAATATTCTTTAACTTCAAGCTCTTTAGCCGAATTTAAAATATCATCTAAAATAAACTTTATGCCTGCTTTGCCTTCATAAAATTTAGTCACCGGCTTATTGCCGCCCTTTTCCTGAAGCGATTTCAGCTCGGGAATTAATTCTTTGATTTTTTCCCCGGCGTTTTTAAGCTCGTCCGCGCGGTCAGCCAGTAATTTTAAAATTTTTTCCGGATCTTCAGCCACGAAATGTTGCCTGGTGTTTTTATGGAAAAAGCTCACCAGCCCGGCTTCCTGCAGTTTTTTTAAAATGTCGTAAGTCGTGCCGCGATTTAAATTAGTTAAGGAAGCTAAATTTCTAACCGAGCCGGCGCCATGCTCTAAGAGCGATAAATAAACAGCGGTTTCTTTATCGCCTAAGCCTAATTTTTTTAAAATGGCTATGTCCATATTATTTTCTCCTCTTCTCGCGAAGGAGAGGCTAAGTAAGACTAATATTTTTAATAATTTGTTGGCCGGTTTGGCAATTAAATTTTATTCCATCATGCCCTTCAGCTTTAGCTTTATTTATTAACTGCCTTAATTTATTTAGATCTTCTTTTTGGCAAAATTTCTGGCAATTAACGCAATTTATATTTTTAAGCTTCTTGCCGCTAGATTTCTTCTTAAACATAATAAATTTTCTCATCGTAAATTGTTATTTAATCAGCATAACTCAATAATTTATTATTGTCAATAATTTTTCTACAATAATATAATATAATAAAATAAATAGCTTAAATTAGCTATTTATTTATAATATACTTGTCAACTAATATAACTACAATTATAAAGTTATCCACAGTAAAAGGCATTATAGTTTTATTAAAATTTTTGGCCGTAGAGCTTTGCTCGCTAAAAATTTTAATAAAACACATTATATTTTTGGAAAATATTATTTATCCCCGTAGGGGGAAAACCTTTTTTGAAAAGGTTTTTAAAAACAATTAAAAAAGCACCATGGTTCCGGCGCTGGCCTACTCTCCCAGGGCTTATGCCCAAGTACCATCGGCGCTGATGAGCTTGACTTCCGTGTTCGGGATGGGAACGGGTATGGCCTCATCGCTAGAAGCACCAGAACTATGATGCCTTTTTATATGTTTATCAAAAAAGTATAGAGATTGCTTAAGCAATTTATTTTTTCAAAACAAAAATGTGGGAAAATCAGATGGTTTATTAGTACTCCTCGGCTTAAACCCTTACGGGCCTTACACCTAGAGCCTATCAAGGTCATATTCTCTGACCAACCTATGAAACCTAATCTTGAAGACGGCTTCACGCTTAGATGCTTTCAGCGTTTATCCTAACCGAAGATAGCTACCCAGCGATGCCCTTGGTAGAACAGCTGGTACACTAGAGCTTCGTCACTCTCGGTCCTCTCGTACTAAAGAGTGTCCTTCTCAAGTTTCCGCGACCATAGTAGATAGGAGACCGACCTGTCTTACGACGGTCTGAACCCAGCTCGCGTGCCGCTTTAATGGGCGAACAGCCCAACCCTTGGGAGCTTCTCCACCCCCAGGATGCGACGAGCCGACATCGAGGTGCCGAACCTTGCCGTCGCTGTGGACGCTTGGGCAAGACTAGCCTGTTATCCCCGGAGTAGCTTTTATCCGATGAGCTTCCGCCGTCCTATTTCGTACGGTCGGATCACTAAGTTCCGCTTTCGCGACTGCTCGACTTGCTGGTCTTGCAGTAAAGCTGGCTTGTGCCTTTACACTATCTCCCGGATTTCCATCCCGGGATAGCCAACCTTTGTAAACGCCTCCGTTACATTTTGGGAGGCATCCGCCCCAGACAAACTACCCACCAGATACTGTTCCCAACCCGGATTCACGGGATTTGGGTTAGATTTAAAGGCACACAAGGGTGGTATCTCACTGGCGTCCGCCTTACGGCGAACTCCCACCTATACTGAACATGCGTACCCCTAACTCAATATCAAGCTATAGTAAAGCTTCACGGGGTCTTTTCGTCCAACTATGGTTAACGAGCATCTTTACTCGTCTTGCAATTTCACCGAGTCCTTCGTTGAGACAGTATTCAAGTTGTTATGCCATTCGTGCAGGTCGGAACTTACCCGACAAGGAATTTCGCTACCTTAGGACCGTTATAGTTACGGCCGGCGTTCATCCGCGCTTAAGTTTAAAGCTGCCCCCGCCTTGCGGCGGGATGACTTCTCCCCTTAACGTTCGGACACTGGCCAGGCATCACCCCCTATACATCCTCTTTCGAGTTAGCAGGGAGCTGTGTTTTTGTTAAACAGTCACTTGAATTCTTTAGCTGCGGCCCGCCTTCGCACTTCGCTCCGCTACGTGCTTCGGCGAGGCGCAGCCCCTAACAAAATTATGCTTGGGGCTGCGCCTCGCCGAAGCTTTTCACGAAGTGAAAAGCGAAGGCGGGCAGGTCTTATTGCGAACTTACGACCGCTATTTTGCCGAGTTCCTTAACGAAGGTTCTCTCGTACACCTTAGGCTTCTCGCCTCACTTACCTGTGTCGGTTTGCGGTACGGTTGCCATAATCCTTTCGCCTTGCGGCGACCCTAGAGGTTTTTCTGGGCGGTTTATCCATTTGAATTGACTCCACCAGAGGCTTCGTCTTTTAACGACGCTCGAAAATATCGGCCCGGATTTGCCTAGGCCTATTTCTCGCGCCATTAACGTTCATACCATTAAAAACGCTCAAACTTTTAAACCGCGTCCCCCCATTGGAAGATTACGGCAGTGCTGGAATATTAACCAGCTCATCCATCGGCTACGCCCGCACTACACGGGCCTCGTCTTAGGACCGACTAACCCTGGGTCGATTTGCGTTGCCCAGGAAACCTTAAGTTTTCGGTGGGCAGGGTTTTTGCCTGCCTTTTTGCTACTCATGCCAACATTCTCTCTTCTAAATCCTCCACTCAAATTCACATTTAAGCTTCAGCGAATTTAGAATGCTCCTCTACCGCTCTCTGCCCGAAGGCAGAAAACCCACATCTTCGGTAATATGCTTAGCCCCGATATATTTTCGGCGCGCGGCAACTTGACTAGTGAGCTATTACGCTATCTTTAAAGGATGGCTGCTTCTAAGCCAACCTCCTAGTTGTCGCAGTCGCGACACCACCTTTTACACTTAGCATATATTTAGGGACCTTAGATTGTGATTAGGGCTGTTTCCCTTTAGACTAATGAACCTTAGCGCCCATAGTCTGACTCCTGAGCTTAACTTCCAGGTATTCGGAGTTTGGTTAAGGACAGTATCTTGCGACCTATCCTCATTCAGTGCTCTACCCCCTGAAAGGAACACTCAAGGCTAGCCCAAAAGCTATTTCGAGGAGAACCAGCTATTGCCGAGTTCGATTGGAATTTCACCTCTAACCACGATTCCTCCCCTAGTTTTGCACGGCTAGTGGGTTCGGTCCTTCCCCTCGATTTCTCGAGGGTTCAACCTGATCATGGCTAGATCACACGGCTTCGGGTCTTGTATATGCGACTTCGTCACGCCAAAGCTTTCAAAGCGGAGGCGGACCTGCTTTATAAGCAATCCGTCTTCGCTTAAAGCTACGACGTGACATGCGGGCTATTAACCCTCGCTTTCACTACACATGCTCCCGCTCTGCGGGATTATGTAAGCCACATACAGCAAACTCGTTGGCTCATTCCTCAATAGGCACACCGTCATCCTCCTACGCTCCTCACTTCGTTCGGAGCTACGGCGAGACGAGCCCGCTAATAATTAACAGGCTTGTCACGCCGAAGCTCTTTGCGGAGCAAAGAGCGTAGGAGGACTCCGATTCTTTGTAAGTATATGGTTTCAGATACTATTTCATCTCCCTTAACGGGATGCTTTTCACCTTTCCCTCACGGTACTTGTTCACTATCGATCTCAAGAAGTATTTAGTCTTGGGTCATAGTCGACCCGGCTTCGTACGGGATTTCACGAGTCCCGTAGTACTTAAGATAGTTATCGCAGAGTAATAATTCCTTTCGCTTACGGGGCTGTCACCCGCTCTGGCAGAGCTTTCCAGCTCGCTTCAACTAGAAAATTACTTTTGTTTTACCTCTACCTTACTCTTCTGGAAGTAATAACAACTATCTTGCAACACCCTTAAAACATATGGATCCAGATCCTTCAGCTCCCCGCCAATAAATTGGCAGAAAACGCAGTTTAAAAGGTTTAGACTGTTCCCCTTTCGCTCGCCACTACTTAGGGAATTAACACACTTTATAGAATCCATAGATTCGAAAATCCGTGCTTCTATAAAGAGTGCTTTATTTTTTTCTTTTCCTCCGGCTACTAAGATGTTTCAATTCACCGGGTAGTCGTCTCACCAGCCTATGTATTCAGCTGGCGGACGTTCCGATATTAATCGGAACAGGTTTCCCCATTCGGACATCCTCGGGTCAAAGGTTGCTTGCCACCTAACCGAGGCTTATCGCAGGCTGCTACGTCCTTCATCGTCTTCTTGAGTCAAGGCATTCACCATATACTCTTAATGAGATTTTCCCACACTTCTATTTTAAAAGTGTGTATTATTTTTGTTTATTTATTATTAATAGCTAATAATATTTAAGATGCTTAGTTCTCTAATTTACCCTGTTAAATAAATTTGCTTTAGCAAATTTCCGCGTAGCGGATTTAACAGGGTGAACTTTATTTTTTATTCATCCCCACACCGTCACATAGGTGTTAGGGATTTAACTTATTTGACTGCTTGTTAAAGTCCGCGTTATTTTCATAACCTATAATTTATAACCCCAGTTTTAGAGTTGCAAATTGCTAGTTACGACCTGCTATTTAGAGAAACAAAAAACCGCCTGTCAAGCGGTAAGTTAATGCGAAAAATCAGCCGAGCTTAACCGCTTGTAAGTTTAATGGAAAATGAAAGTATTTTCATAAAATTTATAGAAGTTTTAACTAACTGGTATTATAACCTATACATATAATCTGTCAAGGGGTAATAAAGACCTGAAAATACAGCCTAAAATTAGCTATATTATAATATCCTAAACTTCTCCAATAACTCCGGATTATTCATATGGCTTTGCGCCACTTCTTTGGCAATAACCTTCGCATCATACAGCCTCTTTAAATCATGGTCTAAACTTACCATGCCTTCTTTGGAACTGGTTTCAATCACGGTTTTAATCTGGGCGATTTTACTTTCTCTGATTAGATTGGACACGGCCGGAGTATTGGTAAGAATTTCTCTGGCCGCTATGCGTCCGCCGCCTATTTTTACGAGTAGGCGCTGGGAAATTACCGCCGCTAAAGTCATGGACAACTGCATCCTGACTTGCGTCTGCTGATGGGGCGGAAAAATATCAATAATGCGGTCAATGGTTTGCGCCGCGCTGTAAGTATGCAAAGTGGCTAAAACCAAATGCCCGGTTTCGGCCAAAGTGATGGTCATGCCAATAGTTTCCAGATCGCGCATCTCGCCCACCATAATGACATTCGGGTCTTGCCTTAAAACATGCTTTAAGCCTTGGCCGAAAGAAATCATGTCGGTGCCTAACTGTCTTTGCGAGATAACACTTTTGTCATGCTTAAACCTAAACTCAATCGGATCTTCTAAAGTGACAATGCTGCATTTTCTTTTCTGATTAATATAATTTATCATGGCCGCCAAGGTAGTTGATTTACCGCAGCCGGTTGGGCCGGTGACTAAGATCAAGCCTTGCTGCAGATTAAGTAAATCGTAAACCACTTTAGGCATTAACAAATCTTCCAAATTGGGAATATTATCGGTTATGACTCTGGCCACCAGCCCCAGATTGCCTCTTTCATAAAGCAAATTTATCCTAAACCTGGTTTCATCATCATCCTCGTAGCCGAAATCTAATTCTTTGTCGGCAATAAACCTTTTCTTTTGTTCTTCGTTGATCAAGGGGAAAGCCATCTGTTCAATATCTTTTCTTGATAAAATTTTCTTAGGATCTATCGCGATTAGCTCGCCGTCAATCCTTAATAAAGCCGGAGCATCAGCGACTAAATGGATATCCGAGGCGCCCTTTTTAACCGATAATTTAAAAATGTCTTGCATGGTCATATGATTGAAAAAAAAAATTATTAAAATCAAACTTTAAAAAAAATTTCAAAGTTTACCAATTTTTATTTATTAAGCCTTCCTCGGCCGCGGCCACTTGAGCTTCCTGCTTTGACGTGCCTTTGCCTTGAGAAACCATTTCGTTATTTAAATAAAGCCCGACCACAAAATCTTTGGCATGATCCGGCCCGGACTCGCTTAAAACTTTATAGTGCGGAGTCACGCCGTAAACCTCTTGGGCTTTTTCCTGAAATTTTGACTTAGGATCAAGGTAAAGCTTATTGGTTAAAATATTGTCCAATTTGGAAAGAATGAAAGCTTTGACGAATTTTTTTGCGGGCTTCAAGCCTTGGTCTAAATAGAGCGCGCCGATGATAGCTTCCATGGCGTTGGCTAAAATATATTGCCGCGCTTTTGAATTTTTATCTTTAGCTTCGCCTTTGGATAAATATAAATATTTATCTATGCCGAGTTCATCGGCGATTACGGCCAACATCCGATAATTGACCAAACTGGCCCGCCAATTTGTTAGGTCGCCTTCCGGGGTTTGCATAAAATCATGGTAGAGAATTTCCGTAACGATTATTTCTAAAACCGCGTCGCCTAAAAATTCCAAACGCTCGTTATGGTATAATTCAAAATCAGGATGCTCGTTTAAATACGATCGGTGCACGACCGCTTGCTTTAAAAGGTCAAGATTCTTAAATTTAACATCCATTAAGGCTTCTAATTTGAAAAAATCTTTCATAGTTTCACTGTCATTGCGAGGAGTGATAGCGACGAAGCAATCTCACGTATAATTACATATCGTAAAACTTTCCACTTTATTTTAACATCTCATTCGTAAGATTGTGAAGTTTATCCCGAGCGATAGCGAGGGACCCGCGTTTTCTTTCAGAAGCTCGCAATGACAAAAATTTAATTAGTCTCTCATTTTAATTATTAGCTGGTTCCTTGATTTGCGGCCCGCCTGCCGGCGAGGCAGGCTTCTCCTTCTTTACAATAGTTTCGGCTACGTCTTTATAAATCGCGCCTAAAACGCCGTTGACAAACTTGCCCGACGACTCTCCGCCGAAAGTTTTGGCGATTTCAATGGCTTCGTTTATAGCTACTTTTGAAGGTATATCCTGATCAAAAACCAATTCATAAACGCCGATGCGCAAAATATTCCTGTCAACGATAGTAATCTGGTCTAAAGGCCATTCGGTGGCATATTTGGTTATATAGCCGTCAATTTCCGCTTCATATTTTATTACGCCGTTTATTATGCTTTTAACAAAACCATGATCGTTAAATTTCGGGGCGAATTGCTTAAAATTTTGCTCTATCAAATTATTTAAGTTCTGCTCCCGCCGACCGTTAAAATCCCAAGAAAACAGAGTTTGCATGGCAATGGTCCTGGCTAAATGGCGATTAGACATAAATTATTCTATAATCATAAATCATATAAAATTTTATATGATACGATATAATTTTTGTTTATCCCCGTAGGGGGAAAGTATTGAAAACTTTTTCTAAAAAAGTTGTCAAAGGTTTTCTATTTCTTCTCTTTCTTAATCTTAGTTTTTATCTTTAAAACATCGCGCCCTTTATATGAGCCGCAAAACTTGCAAGCGGTATGAGGCAGCACGGCCTTGCCGCATTTAGGGCATTTATTTAGTTTAACTTTTTTTAAAGCCTGATGCGAACGGCCGCGGCGGGCTTCGCTTCTAGACCTTCGTTTGGCTGGTACGGACATAAATATTAAGTCAAAAATCAAAAGTCAAAAGCCTGCCTGCCGGCAGGCAGGTCAAAAGTTTATAAACTAGGCTTCAGTTCTGAATTTTGGTTCACATTAATTATTAAATTTAATCTTATTATAACTTAAAAAATCAACTTAAGTCAAGAGCAAATAAAAAATCTAGACAATCAGCATGGCGTCGCCATAACTGTAAAAACGGTATTTTTTTTTAATCGCTTCCCTATAAGCTGTAAATATTTTTTTTCTGCCGGCCAGCGCGCTCACTAGCATCACCAGCGTTGATTTAGGCAAATGAAAATTAGTTATCATGGCATCAACAATTCTAAATTTATAACCCGGGTAGATGAAGATATTAACCCAATTTTTATAATCTACTAGCCTATGCTTTATTTCTTTGGTTTTACAATTTTTTTTGTCCCTAATTTTCAATTTCCCCCGCTCGAGGCGGGACAAGCAATTTTCAATTTTCAATTCATTAAATACAGCTTCCAGCGTCCTAACGCTAGTCGTGCCGACGGCAACAATTCTTCTGCCCTCCAATTTAGCTTTTATAATATTACCTAAAGTTTTTTTATTTATCTCAATCCGTTCCGCGTGCATTTTATGTTTGGCAATATCATCAACTTTTACCGGCGCGAACGTGCCTAGGCCAACTTGCAAAGTGACATATTCAATTTGCACGCCCTTGTTTTTTAATTTCTCCAGTAGCGCCGGCGTAAAATGAAACCCGGCCGTGGGCGCGGCTACCGAACCGATTTTTTTATCATCCGCATAAACCGTCTGGTAATTTATTTTATCATTCATTAGCTTTGAGTTTTGCGTTTTGACATTTGGCATTCTCTTAATATATGGCGGCAGCGGCACTCGGCCGATTTTTTGCACTATTTTCATAAATTCTCCGCCGCTTTTATTAAATTTCACGTTCCAGGTTCCATCTAAATTATTTTTTATAATTTCCGCCTTTAGTCCTTTAGTAAATTCAATTTTTAAATTTTCTTTTCTTCTTTGGCTGCCGATTAAGCATTGCCAAATATTGCCCCCTTTAACAAAGGCATGTCCCGAGTATTCCCGAGGGAGGGGCAGGGGGGATTTTTTCAACAGAAACACTTCAACTTTTCCTCCGGTGCTTACCCGCTTGCCGATGAGCCTGGCCGGCATAACTTTTGTGTTATTTAATACCAGCGCGTCGCCGGCTTTTAAATAATCAATAATATCATAAAAATGCTTATGCTCAATCTCTCCGGATTTTTTATGCAAAACCAAAAGCCGCGAACGATCTCGCGGCGAAACTGGTTTCTGCGCTATTAAATTTTTCGGCAGATTATAATCAAAATCTTTAAGTTTCACAAAATTTTTAATTTTTTATCTTTTCGCGCCTGAATAAGCTATGGCTCTAGTGATATCCCAATCCGCGGCGCTTTTCGGCGCAAAGCCGTAAATCGCTTTAAAACTTTTAATCGCCGCTTTTTCACTGTCAGTATTTCTAACAACCGGCCTTAAACCGTAAGCCATAATAGTCACAGCGGCGTTGTCATTGGCTTGCCCCATATTGGACGCGCGCCTATAAACTTTTTTAAAAATTTCCGCCGCCTTAGCCTCGGCTAGCGATTTTTTTTGCGCCGGCCAGCGCCCATTGGCTATTTTTATTACATCCATCCATTCTTCTTTAGTAGTAGGCAGTTTGCCGAAAGTTGATTTATAAGAGCTCAAAACTCCGCCTCTTTCACCGGCTCCTAAAGTTAAAGTGGTCGGCGTGCCATAATGGATAAAATAAGCGATAGAATATCTTTTGTTAATATCTAAAACCGCTTTATCCATTATTTTCATATAAACGAGCTTGGAAGCTTCATCTAAATTAACCGATTGATTATTATTATATACCGTATTGCTTTCGTCGCCGCTTACCTGCTCTACTACCGCGCTTGTCTGGTTATATAAATTTTTATATTGCTGTCGCGTATTAGACGATGTGGCCTCTACTTCTGTGGCGGATGAGCCTAGTTTAGTTTGAATCTGTATTACCGCCGGAGAAGAATAATTAGGCTTCCGGTCATAGGCATAAATAGCATAATAATAATTTTTAGCGCCGCCGACATTTATATCAATATATTGCTGATCAACGCCTTCATATACCACCCTGCCGTCAGTTTTTGAAATTGGCTGGCTATTTTCCTTTCTTATAATAAGCACGCGGACAAAATCCGTATCGCTAGGATTCAGCCATTTAAGAGTAACTTGCTTATCTGTCGCGGTAGCGGTGAATTCTTTAGGCTGGACCGGTGGCGTATTATCATTAGACGAACCGCCCCCGCCTCCACCGCCACCGCCGCCTCCACCGCCACCGCCACCGCCGCTACTGTTAGCAAGAGTTCTGGCTGAAATAATATTAGAAAAAGCCGACCAATTAAGCGCTTCGTCAGAAGTTTTTATAGAAAAATAATAAGTAGTATCCGGATTCAAGCCAACTATGGTATATGTTTGTGTCGCCCCGGCCGCCTGCGGTGTTTGTTCGCCGTCAACCTGGATAACAGAACCCCAGTTAGCCTCGGTAATAGCTGCGGTTGAATAACGGATATCATAAGCGGAAGCTATGCCGGCGGCGCCATCATCTCCGGGAGCCGACCAAGTTAAATTTAGAGAAGTTTGGGAAATATTGGCAGCTGAAAAATTATTAATGGCCGAAGGCGCGGTTGTATCAGCGGCCGCAATCGCCTTACTTACCTCGCTGGCGGAGGAACTCTCGTTAGCTGAATTATCATAAGCTGACACGGAAAAATAATAAGTGGCGCCGTCGGTTAAATTATTAAAAACATAAGAAGTAACATTGCCAACATCGATTTTAGCCGAATAACCGCACATGGAACAAACCTTAGGGTCGGTTCCTGTCCGCGGCGAAGTGCCGTAATAAATTTTATAACCGGCTAAATCCGGTTCGGTATTGGCATTCCAATTTAAAGTAGCGGAACCGACCGCGAACGCGCTGTTAGCCAATAAAAAACCGGCCGAAAAAAAAGCCGACAGCAAGATGTAAAATAATTTTATGTTATTTTTTTTACCCATATTTTTGTTATTTAATATTTATATTCAACGGCTAAAAAATGATTTTAGCCAATCTATTTTTGAAATATGAGAAATAATTTTTTTACCCTCCTCGGAAAAACAGCTTTCCTGGTTGGCGGTATTATAGCTGGTAATGGAAAAATAATAAGTTCGGCCGCTAACCAAATTATTTAATTTATAATCCGTTGTTTTGCCGACGTCAATTTTTTCCGGATACCCGCCGGGCGGACAATTATTATCACGAAGCGAAGGGCCATAATAAATTCTATAGCCAGCTAAGTTGAATTCAGTGTTAGGGTTCCAGGAAAGCGTGGCTGACCCGGTTTTCGCCGGATAAAACCACCAAAAAATTCCAGCGAGCAAGAAAATGGCGGCGATAGCGGCGATTAGCGTTTTTTTGTTCACCATAATATTAAACCGCGCGAATTATATTTATCTTTATTGTACCACAAATCCGCTTGGCGCTGAAGGCGGGGTGGTATCGGCGCTAAGAGTACAAGATAAACCTTCAAATCTTCTTTGGGCAGGGATCTTGCTATACGCCGCCGTAGCGGGCTCTACGGGCGGCCAGGCCGACTCTGCGCACCACCAAGCTGGCTTGGCGGATAAATAAAGGGAGGCGGGCAGATCATTCCCCGTTATCCCTTGGCAAGGTTCGGAGCTTCCGCCGCAGGTTTTTTGGATATTATTTTTAAAATCATAGTTCTGATGAAGAGCCACGGTCGAATAGACTTGAGGATCTAAATGCGTAAAATAATAGTCGGGACGAGTTATCGCCTCTCCGGCTTGCGCGTCTACATATTCACTATTGCCACTATTGGGGTAGCCAAACCTAAAAATAGCTGCTTCCTCAATCCAGGGGTGTCCCGACAATCGAATATAGGTTGATGGCGTCCAGCTGGAATCACCTAGCAAATTTCCTATAATATTATTCCAGTAGCTAAACTTCCCCATTTCTATCATTCTTCTCCAGCCGGTTCTCTGGGGATATGGATTAAGCCCGGTAAATCTGTTTCTAAATAATGTTACAAAAGCATTTGAACCGTGGTAATTGTCGCTGCTCCATGATCCGCCGTAATTGCCCTCCCATAAACTATACATTCTGCCGGCGCCATGATTATCCAAATAAGCCTCAAGTAAATATCCTGATGGCTGGGCATTTCTTGAATTAAAGGCCGCGGTCACTCCGGATGCGTTTAACGCGGTAACTCCCGGGATAAATCCGTCCGGATTGGTAGACACTACCGTAATCCAACCCATGCGGGCTTTCGTATTCATTACCTCCTGGCCAAAAATATCCAAATATCCCGGGACGCCATAAGTCGTCGCGGCCGCGGCAGAATCATAACCCAGGCTATTATTCGTTCCTGCCGTGATATTTATATTTCCCGCGGCGTCCACGTCAATTGCCCAAATACCGTATCTATTTCGCGGAACCGTTGCGCCGCTAAGAGGTATGCCCGCGGCTGATGCCGATTTAAAATAAGGAGTTGTATAATCGGTATTCGATAGCGGGCCCTTGTAATGAATATAATAAGTAAAACTACTCCAAGAAATATTTGTTGGATTAGTTGCGCTTCTGGCTATCTTCGGTCCGTCATTGCCAGTATAATCATTAATAAAAGAATAAAATCTTATCGGATTATGATCATAATTATAAGAATAAACATTGCCTGTTCCTCCAAAACTCCAAGGAGATTGCGCGCAAGCCCATAAATTATAGCAGTCATTATTTTCAACCACATTCAGGGTGGCATTATCAGCTATAAATATGCCATGATTTTCTCTCCATGAATTTCCATCATGTATGGTGTTGCCCGTTATCGTGTTCTGGAGGCCATCGTCAACAAGTACGCCTGCCCACATGAAATTTTTTATCTCTATGTTCCGTATCCATGAATAAGCCGTGTTTGACATAAGTATAACCTCGCCTGGATAGGTATTTGCTTCGTTAGCGCCCGACGCGGACGCGTCAATAGTAAGATCTTCCAATCCTATATATTGGTATGGCAGATATATAGAACCATAAACCGAAGCATAAGATCTGGCATAAGCGGAATTATGCGAGAAATCATAAGTTAGAGCCGGAGAAAAATGAACAGTGTTTCCTATAATACCTGAAATCATAACTATCTGTGTCGGTAAATTTTGGTAAGTATTATTACGTTCCCACATCCAAGTTTCTTTAGCGGCCGAGATCAATATTGTTTGGCCTACTGCTAAAGTACTAGTATCGCTAACGACAACAGCCGTAGAGCCCTTGGCCGCTCCGCTGGAGATGGCTCTGGTTTCCTGTGGCACGCCCCCGGATCTACCGGTGGAATCCAAATAGCCGCCCCTGCCCATTATAATATGATAATCATTGGCCGCCCTGGCATGGGTCGGCTGTAAAATAGTTACTCCTTTTCCCATGCCTCTTAAAACCACATGGCTTTTATAAATAGTTAGCTGCGAAGCTAAAGAAAATGTTCCGGCCGGCAATCTAACGACTTGATCCATCCCGGCTGACGTGATGGCGGCAGATATTGAAGCTGTCGTTACGGTCGCCCCTGCGCTCGTGCAAGTAGCCGGCGCCCCGGAACCACATAAAGCATTGCACTCGGTTGTCGTGCAATTTGTTGTCCGAGACGGAATGCCTCCTGGGACGCCAGCCTGCGTCCAATCTATTTTACGACTATCAGGAATAACCATGGAGGCGGCCTCGGAATTTTTTTTCATCGCGAAAATTCCTATCGCAATAATCAAAATATAAATTCCTATTTTAAATTTGTTCCTCATATTTTTTAATTAACAACTAGCCCGCTTGGCGCTGAAGGCGGGGTGGTATCGGAAATATTAACATTATAGCCTAACGTGCCAGCTAAAGTTGGATCGCAACTGCCGGTTAAGCCGGTCAGAGGGTGCGGACAAGCGTAAGCGGCATAAGTTGTCTCTAGGCCATTGCACGACAAAGGTATAGTGGCTCCATTACAAAAATCTCGATTTTCTTTGATATGATTATTTGCCATCCAGCGCGCATCACCCGAAGCGATTGCCAAGGGGTTGCATAATGTTTCGCTTGAATCCGAAACGCAGTTATTATTAACCATCGCATTAACCAATACTGGTAAATTATTTTGAATTTTTAAAGTGTTGTTCCAGAAGAGCGCCGGGCGGCTTGTTTGATTTTTCCCCATTCCTATCTGATCTCTGCAAGGATATCCTGTGCCATCAATATTCCCATCAACAGGCTGACAAGCACCGCTAATGCCTCCGCAGTCTGCGTCTGACGAACAATTCTTTACAGTTCCGGAAACGCATATTTTCTCTGTTATATTGTCGCACCATGTATCACGTTTTGACCACGATCTATAATTTGTTAGTGTAATACCTGAAGTAGGGCCGTAAAAAGGATAAGCTCCCGTGGAAATCATCTGATTATTATAAATATACCCCGTGCCTCCTCTATCTCCGAGAAGAGGCGAACCATAAGACGAGTTGGTATACATTATATTATTATAAACTTCCCAATGCCTATTTGCTCTGATAGTCCCAATATTATCGTGCCCACCGAAATAATATCCTGAAATATTATTATATCTGACGACTACTCTCGCCCCGTCCCAGTGATCCATCACCATATTTTGATATGATGGCTGCTTATTGGTCAATTTAGAATTTTCAAGATAAACCGCGTCAGCCGTGCCGAAGCTATCATCAGTTGACCATGATAAATTAGCAATGCCGGTATAAACAATAGAAAATTGCCCGTACCAATTAGAATCAATATTATCTATTAACCCATAAGTATCGCCAAAAATAAAAATAGCCCTGCCGTTGGGGTCAATATCGCTATCAAAGATAATATTATCAATTCTGAACCCGCCGCCAAGAGACGGCTTAGTGTCTCCTTTGACTAAAACTGCGGCGCCGTTACTGCCTAAAACTTTGCCCTTTGCGGTCAGATTGGTTAGCCTGAATTTTCTATTGGTTTTAGTCGTGACTGCCCATGAACTATTAGTTATAACTGTTCCTGTTTTGCTTGCGCCCTGGATTGTCAAACTTGTAACATTTGTCCAGTTTGTCATGTTAATAGGGATAATAGCGTCCCAGGTTACATCGCAATTAGGAATCAAGATAACGATTGCGCCGGATTTTGTTGCGGCATCGGCGACGCAGGCCGCCATATCCGAATCATCATATGGAGAATCAACCGTACCGATATTCATGCTCCAGGAGCAGGCGGTGCAGGCATTATTCAAAAGAAAAATACCCCAAAAAAATATTATAAAAAATAAAATTAGTTGTCTTAATTTTGCCATATTTTCTACTTTAATTAACAACTAGCCCGCTTGGCGCTGAAGGCGGGGTGGTATCGGCAGAAGCTCTTAATGGATGCGGATAAGTATAAGGAACATAGCCCGGTTTCGGCGTTGTTCCGCTGTTGTAGTAATCCCTGCCTTCAACCAGATGGGCGGTCTGCCCCGGACAAACATTATGCTGAACGAATCCAAAAGCGACCTCGTTAGTTCTGTTTATCCTGTCATTTTCCGTCGGATATAAAAAATTATTCCAAGCGTAAGCCGGATCAAGTTGTTGCGTATATGCTCCTTCGCTTCCCACAGTTGACACCCATTGAGGATTGTCCGTTGATCTGCCTATTTGATCACGGCAGGGATAGCCAGACATGCCGGGAGTATTGCCGTCCCAAGGAGAAGTCCCATCGCATTTTCCGCTGACTTCTTTGGCGGCGCAGCTGCGCTGTTCGTCTATCGCGATGGCCGGATAATTCCAGTCCCCAACCACCGAATTATTAAACCAGACTCCTGTCCCGGCCCTGATAAACCCAACTGTCCAGGTGCCATGAGAACCTTTTGTCCAGATATTATTATATACCTCCCATTTTCTACTTGCCCTGTTCCCACCCTGAACCGCGTGCGCCATAATATTCGCGTCTTGGATTCTATTGTATCTAAAAACATAATTGCCGCCGTAATTAGAATCCATGGCTTGTATCGTTTTACAGTTAGAATAAGTGAATTCGTTATCTTCAACATAAACCGCGTCCGCGGTCCCTAGGCCTAGCGGCCTGGCCCAAACTTCATTAGCCATAACAGCCGGACCGTTGGAAGCCACGGTTCTCACATTATGAAACTGATTATTATCTATTAGCCCTCTGACGGAGGCGGTATAACTGGCGCTGATTGGCAGAATCGCGGTCGGAGTAGTTCCGCTTAAACAAAGGCTTTCAAACCGACAATGATCAATCCTCCAATCCTGGCCGGTAGGCCTTAGCATACCCTCTTTAAAAGTGAACCCCGTAATTCTTGAACTATTATTAAATTCTATCAGCCTGTAATTGTTGGCATGGGATATTATTGTCTTTCCCATGCCTTGGCCTTGCAGGGTTATCGTTTTAGCGGCGGAAATAGTCACTGCCGCTGTCCATGAGTTTGGCGTTGTCCAAACACAGGAACCGGAAGGAACGGCGACAGTATCGCTGTTAGCCGCTAAATTAATGGCGGCCTGAACGTCGGCCTGCGAACAAGAAGCCGCGTCAATAGTCGCGGCTTTTGCCTTTTCCGTAAATATGAAAATTACAGAAGAAACTGCTAGGCATAATAAAATTTTAATTACTGCGGTTTTCATATTAATTTATAATTAACCCGCTCGGCGGCGCGGGCGGAGTAGTATCAGCTATAATAGTTAAGGGGTGAGGATAAGCGTAAGGAGTATATCCTGATGGCGTTGAATTAAAATAATCGCGTTCAGCTTGGATATGTATCATGGTATAGCACGTTCCCGCGCCGGCATCGCGGACCGTCGGGCTTATTACGATGCTATTATCCTTTGTATTATTCCACTGGTATAAAGGGCTGGATGTTTGATTAGGGCCTCTGCCAATCTGATCCCGGCAAGGCCAGCCATGGTAAGTCCCGGCCGGGAATGTATTCCCATCGCCTAATTGATTTATATTAGCAACCGTATTCCCGTCGCACCAATCTTTAGTATCATTTTGACATTGATTTACCGCGGAGGTAAAACAGGGAGACTCGCTGCATGAACGATAATTTTGCAGCCCGATCGCGTAGCGGTAATTACCCGTTATAGCATTATCATAAATATAAGCGGTTCCTCCCCGAAGATGGATAGCTTGAGTTGGATTGGCGCCATTATTAGAGATCTGATTATTATAAATTTCCATAGCCAGACAAGAGCGAGGCGAAGAATCGTATCCATGGCCGCCGATCTCCGTCCCTTTGACTATATTATGCCTAAAAACATATTTTGCTCCTCTTCCGCAATCTATCGCCCCATCCTGGAATGAATTTGTCTGTCCGTAAACTGCCGAAAAATCAAATATTGAATCTTCAATAAATACCCAATCGCTTCCGCCCCAATTAATATCTTGCGACCAGGCGTCGTTCTTGGTGACCGCGTCATCAGCGCCCATAATAATTACCGGAGAGGCTGACGTGCTACCGAGTTTATTATATGAAAAATGATCTATTAATCCGCTAGGATGAGGATAGCTGGCCGTAGTGCTTTGAACCATTATCGCTCGAGTAACTCCGGTCATCGCGCTGGCGTTAAAGGCAATATGGTCTATTCTCCAATTTTTGCAATTTCCTCTTATGGCTATTGAGGCGTTAGTCCTTGAAGATGACCGATTAATGGTCATACCGGATAGCCGCAAATTATCAGCGCAGGCGTCTGTCCAAAATAACGCGCTGGCCCAAGTATCGCTGATATTGTCCATAATAACCGTTTGTCCGATTCCAGCTCCTATTATAAAAATGGCTTTATTATTTATTGTGACTCCGTTTGTCCATACGCATTCGCCCGTTGACATTAAAATAGAGTCTCCGCTTACCGCCGAATTAACCGCCGTTTGCACATCAACCTGCTCACAGCTTGGCTGGCCGCTGGCGTCAACCACATTAATTGTCGCCGCTTGTGAATTTTCCGCCAAAGAAAAAATTCCAAGAAGAACCGCTGTAAAAAACAAAATTTTAGTCATTCCAATTTTCATTTTAATTTACAGTTAACCCGCTGGGTGGTGCGGGCGGAGTGGCGTCGGATATATTTACATTATATCCGGATATGCCCGAGATATCTGAATCACATCTTCCGGTTAAACCGGCTAAAGGGTGAGGACAAGCGTAGGTGTTATACACTGGCATTCCGGCTGGCGGGTCTTTTGTATCGCTCATGAAATAATCTACGCCAGATTGTATAACGTCAGGCAAGGTAAACGATACTCCGCAGACAGCCGCGCAAACAGAAGTTGACGACCACGTTATGGCTACGGGCGAGCCTCCTTTAGTGTTGTTCCATAAATAATATGGTTCGCTACCGGCTGATTTTGGATCAATTCCCACTCCGATTTGGTCCGTTACCGGATAATTGCCGGGGCAATTGCAATGGTCTGTTTCTCCACCGCAATTGCCAAAACCATTTGACGTATAACAATAATCAGTAAGACCCAGGCTACCGCCTAAAACAGTAGATTGTATAATATTATTAAAAATTCTGCCGGTACCTCCGCGAATTTCCATAGCTCGCCAAGATCCTGTTCCCGATGAATATGTCCATAAATTATTATATATTTCCATATGTCTGACGCCGCGAGGGGGGCTATTGCTAGCTAGCCCGTGACCATCGGCTTTCATTGCTCCGTTTATTATGTTATATCGGATAACGCACCTGCTATTAGAATTGCAATCAGCAACTTGCCCAGGACCATTAAAGATATTATTTTCTATAAATAAATTATTCTCTCCTCCGATAGAATCAGCCGTTTGCCATGAATTAGACGGGCCTCTAGCAAAGATAAGTTCTGCGAAGGCTCCAGTCGATATATTATTATTATCAATTAATCCGTAAACATTGCCCACATAAACAAAATACCCTGCGCCATTTCCCCCATTAAAATCTATATCGGTTATTCTCCAGCCATTAACAGCGCCCGTTGAAAAAGCAGCAACCGGATTAGCGCTTGAGCCGTTAATGGTCATGCTTTTGACGGTAGCCGCGGCGCTTATTCGAATTACAGCATTTGTCCATATGCCTCCCGTATCAGATAGAGTAATTATTGTTTGACCTTGCCCTGCGCCTTGAAGCGTTATCGCTTTATTCACGGAAAGATATGTTCTATCTGCGCCCCAAGCACAATCACCTGCCGGAATAGCGATAATATCACCGGAAGAAGCGGCATCAATCGTTCTTTGCACATCAACCTGCTGGCAACTTGGCTGGCCGCTGGCGTCAACCACATTAATTGTCGCCGCCCGCGAACTTTCTGTTATTCCAAAAACACCAAAAAATATTATGGTTAAAAAAAATAATTTTACTTTATTGGATTTCATATCTTTTAATTAACGCTTAATCCTGTCGGCGGCGCGGGCGGAGTGGCATCGGCAGAGACAGAGGCTCTTAGCGGATGCGGATAAGTATAGGGAGTATAGCCAGGCTTAACGGCATTATTGTAAAAATCCCGGCCTGCTAGAAGATGGGCGGTTTCTGCCGGGCAAGCATCTTTAACGTCAAACCCGAAAGCAACGCCGTTGGTTTTATTTATCTTGTCGGCTTCCGTCGGATACATAAAATTATTCCAAGCGTAAGCCGGATCAAGTTGTTGCGTATACGCTCCTTCACTGCCAACAGTAGACACCCATTGAGGATTGTCCGTTGATCTGCCTATCTGATCGCGGCAGGGATAGCCAGACATGCCGGGAGTATTGCCGTCCCAAGGAGAAGTTCCGTCGCATTTTCCGCTGACTTGCACATCATCCCTGCAGCTGCGCTGTTCGTCTATAATTATTGTTGGAAAATGCCACAATCCCGGTCCCCACCCTTGTCTGCCGACAGCCGTATTGTTAAACACGACGCCTGTCCCGGCCCTGATAAAACCGAAAGAATACGCGTTAGCGCTTTCCGGAGTCGTAAACCAAAAATTATTATATACTTCCCATTTTCTAGTCGCCCTATTCGCTCCTTGGACCGCGTGCGCCATTATATTCGCGTCTTGAAGCCTATTATACCTAAAAACATAAGAACCCCCATAATTAGCATCTAATATCAGCCCACTGCTGCAATCGGAAAAAAATTCATTGTCCTCTACGTAAACCGCTTCGGCTGTTCCTAAATCAAGCGGCCTGGCCCAAGCCCAATTAGTTATCATAGACGGCCCGCCTACCGCTAAAATTTTAATATTGTGAAATTGATTATTATCTATTAATCCCTTAACCAGTTCCGAGTAGTTCGCGTTTTTTGCGCTTATCCCGACTAAGTTATGAGTGCAAGGCGTATTGCCTTCAAACCGATTATGGTCAATTCGCCAGTCTCTGCCCGTAATATCTAGCTGGCTTTTTAAAAAAGTAAAACCGGTAATTCTTACCCCGTTGCCGTTGCTTTCCAGAGTTGAATTATATCCTGATTCAGTTTTGGTTATTATAAAAATTATAACAGTCTTCCCGATGCCTTGGCCTTGCAGCGTTATTTGTTTACCAGACGGAATCTCTACCGCCCCTGACCACGCCTTAGTTGCTTCCCAAGTACAGTTTCCCGCCGGTACCAAAACCGTATCGCCATTCGTTGCCGAATTAACCGCCGTTTGCACGTCCGCCTGCTCGCAGCTTGGCTGGCCGTTGGCGTTAACCACATTAATTGTTGCCGCTTGGGAATTTTTCGCGAAAATTAAAATTCCAAAAAAAACTCCTACGCAAAGAAAAGTTTTAATTAATGTGTTCTTCATTTCAATTGACGATTAGCCCGCTCGGCGGCGCCGGTGGGATGGCGTCGGCAGAGGCTCTTAAAGGATGCGGATAAGTATAGGGAGTATAGCCATAATACGCGTTATCTCCCGCCGGATTAAATATCATCGTGCCAAGCGTTGGATATATGCTCCCGTCTGTCGGATAGCTGCCCGAGGCTCCATTCGCGCCCGTGAATATTTCTTTTCCATGGGTGCAAATATTGCCATAAGCGTCTGTGGCGTCCGATGCTCCGCAAGGCGCGTGAAGAAAATAATCTCTGTCTTTGACTATAATTTCATTGCAAGTCCCAATTTTAGATCCGGTACAGCACGAATAAGGGCTGCCAATCGCAGTACATTCTGAATTTCTTGGAGCTATTGCCATAGACGACTCCGAATTCATCGCCGCGCCGTCATAAGTGTTATTCCAGATAAAAGTATTGTGGACTTGATCCTCCGCCGGCCAAAGAGTTCTAGCCGGGTTCCATTGGCCGCCATCGTATTCCTCTTCTCTTAGGTAAAAACGGGGAGAATATTTAACTTTGCCGATTATTTGATTATTATAAATCAAATTTGCCGAACCTCTTACCGTCGCTAAAAAATCTATTCTTTTCCCTTCTATTATATTATTATAAATCTCTACTACCGACTGTCCCCTCCGGCAGCCATTTCCTTGCTGCCAATATCCATTAGCGCAGCCGGCGGCGGCGCTGCCATGGGTCATAATCGGAGAAATAGTTCTCGCGTCCCCAAATGAAATATCGGTTCCGTCAAAATGATTATAACGAATAACTAACTTCCCCCCGTTATAAGTTCCTATTTTCTCGTTAGTATAGGTAGCGGAATAATTAGCATCATCTATAAAATAATTGTCTTCTATAAATAAAGCGTCCGCCGTCCCGGCCGCCATGGAATTCCATGAAGCGTCTGCTTGCTCCCTACTTCCCGCCGAGTAAGAAATCGCCTTATTTCCATTATAAAAATAATTATTGTTAATAACTCCCTTGGACCCGGTAACCCATACTTGAGCGATACCGCCGTGATTAAAAACATTATAATCTATGCGCAAATTATCCAAAGAAGCATTTAAGACAATAACCGCGTAATTCGGAGTCCAATTTATCATTTCAAAATAAAATCCGGTTATCCGCGTAATACTGCTTGAATTAAATCCGTGAATATAAAAAAAGCCTTCGGGCATGCTCCCGCCGGCTATTAGCTTTGTCCCTCCGGCTCCGGAGCCCGCGCCTATAACGCTTAACGGCTTGCCTACGGCTATGCTTGAAGGCCAGGCGCATTCACCCGCCGGCACTAAAACCGTATCGCCGGCCGCCGCCGAATTTATCGCTGTTCGCACGTCCGCCTGCGAACAAGAAGCCGCGTCAATCGTCGCGGCTTTTAAATTATCGGCAAAGCTAAAAATTTCAGAAAAGATCGCTATAAAAAAAATTATAGCCAGAATAATTAATTTTTCTTTTGATTTGTAATCCACATTTAATTTTTTAATTCGCGTTTATGATTTTTCGGCTCCAGACCCGTGCCCGCCATGCCGGCGCTTATTTTCTTCCACTAATTTAATTATAATATTCCTTATTTCCTCCGGATTATCAATCTGCCTAAAGGCAAACCGCTGAACTTCGCCGGCCGTTTGCACATGCACATCGCCGAACCTGAAAATAAATTGGAAAAAACCCTTGAGTTCGCTGGTTACATCCTGAACCTGGAATAATTTTAACTCCGCGACCGTGCGCGAAAAAAAACCTTCCTGTCTGACGTCAATTATCCTTTGGTCGGTTATTATCCAAATGTCCAGATAATAATCAATGAAAGAAAAAAAGAAAAACAGCCAGATAAATAAAACATATCCGCTGACCGCCAAAGCAATCAGCGGAAGAGAAATTTCGCCCAGCAATAAATTAGCATAAAGGTTAAGCATTAAAAAGCCGACTAAAGCCGGCAAGCCGATTAAAGCGGCGGTTAAAATCAATTTGGTAAGCAAAATAAAGCCGTCTTTTCTTAAAATTTTTATTATTTTTTCATCAGGCAATTTGCCTGGCAATTTATAGCTTAGCATAATATTTATTATAAATTTAAAATTTAATGGCCGTAGAGCTTTGCCCGCTATTAAATTTTAAATTTATACCTTATATTTTTTGAAAATATTAAAAACTTTTTCTAAAAAAGTTTTTAAAGATTTAAAAATTATTAACGCCGAAAGCGCCGGCGCCGCCCTGGAGGATCGTTAAGCCGACGCTCCAGTCTATTTGGCTTAAATATTGATAAGACAAATATAAAATTATTATTGAACCGGCGATATAAGTAAAAGTGATAAAAAAAGTTGTAAAATTAATTTGGCCGTATTTTATCATATGGAAAAGCGCGATTAAGCTGAAAATCAGCCAAACAAAAACGAATAGCAAATATAAAAACAAAAAAGCGATTAAAGGAATAGTCATAAGTTAATTTCTAATTTTTAATTGTTCGAAAATTGAAAATTCTATACCATCTTATCCTGCCCCTTCTTTTTCCTGCCAAGGTGTTTATAGGCCGTATCCGTGGCCACGCGGCCACGCGGCGTCCGGTCTAAAAAACCGAGCTGCATTAAATACGGCTCATAGACTTCTTCTACCGTGGCGATATCTTCAGCCGTGGAGGCGGCGATAGCCGAAAGTCCGACCGGGCCGCCGCCGAATTTATCAATAATCACTTCTAAAATTTTCCTGTCCACCCAATCAAGCCCAAGTTCGTCAACTTCCAATAAATGGAAAGCCTTTAAGCAATGGTCTAAATTTATGCCGCCGTCGCCTTCGACCTGGCAATAATCGCGCACTCTTTTTAAAAGCCGGTTGGCGACCCTGGGCGTGCGCCGCGAGCGCTTGGCGATTTCCTCGGCCGGTTCGGCCGGTAAACTGATTTTTAAAATTTTGGCGCT